>JAAYCV010000217.1 GCA_012729605.1 Ramlibacter sp.
CCGGCGCGGCTGCGGTAGCAGGCCTGAGCCCCTACAATGACCGGCAAGACTGAACACCCACCACGCACCCATCATGAGTACAGAAGACAGCCTGGTCATCCAGGAACAGCCGCCCTTTCCCCGCCTGGCCGATTACCGCCTGATCGCCTTTGACATGGACTCGACCCTGATCAATATCGAGTGCGTGGACGAAATCGCCGATGCCGTCGGCAAGAAGGCCGAAGTCGCGGCCATCACCGAAGCCGCCATGCAGGGCATCATCACCGACTTCAAGGACAGCCTGCGCCAGCGCGTCGCCCTGCTCGCAGGCGTGCCGGAAAGCGCGCTGCAGCAGATCTATGACCAGCGCCTGCAGCTCAATCCCGGCGCCGAGACCTTGGTGCGCGCCTGCCAGCAGGCCGGCCTGAAGACGCTGCTGGTCTCCGGCGGTTTCACCTTCTTCACCGAACGCATCCGTGAACGCCTGGGGCTGGATTTCACCCGCTCCAACCAGCTCGAGGTGCAGGATGGCAAGCTCACCGGCCGCATTCTGGAACAGCCCTGGGGCGATATCTGCGATGGCCAGGAAAAGGCGCGTACCCTGCTCGAAGTCGCCACGCTGATGGGCATAGCCCCGCAGCGCTGCATCGCCGTAGGCGATGGTGCCAATGACCTGAAGATGATGGCCGAAGCCGGTGTCTCGGTGGCCTACCACGCCAAGCCGACAGTGCGCCGCCAGGCCATGGTGGCGATCAACGCCGGTGGGCTGGACCGCCTGCTGGAAGTGCTGCCGGCATGACGGCATCGGGCCAGCCGGGCTGGTGGCAGCGCCATCGCAAGTCGCTGCTGGTCAACCTGGCGGTATTTCTGGCGGTGGCCTTTGGTATCCAGGCCTGGCAGACGCGCCATATGGCCAGCGGCCAGGCACCCGATGTCACCCTCCAGCGCGCCCTGACGCCACAGCAGCAGCAAAGCCTGGCCAGCTGGCGCCAGCAGCATGCCGGCGAACCGGTGGTGCTCTACTTCTGGGCCACCTGGTGCACCATCTGCCGCATCGAGCAGCCGATGATCAACGGCCTGATCCAGAGCCAGCCAGTGCTGCCGATCGCCATGCAGTCCGGCCCGGCTGCCAGCGTGCTCGCTTACGAGCGCCAGCACGGTCTGGCCTGGAACAGCGTGGTCGATCCCGACGGCCGCATCGCGCGCCATTTCGGCATCAGCGCCACGCCCAGCTTTGTCGTACTCGATGCGCAGGGCAATATCAGCAGCAGCACCGTCGGCCTGACCAGCCCCTGGGGCTTGCGCCTGCGCCTGTGGCGCGCCCGGCTGGCGGGCTGAGCCGCCAGTCGTCCCTTCTTGGCTCAGCCGGTGTTGCGCAGGCCAGCGGCAATGCCGTTGACCGACAGGTGGATGCCACGCTTCAGGCGTGAGGACTGGCGGTGCCAATCGGTCGGCGCCGCTTCCTCCTCTTGCTGCATCGCCGCCAGATCCTGGCTGCAGACACGGTAACGCCGCATCAGCTCGACCTGCAAGTGGTTGAGCGGATCGATATACGGGAAGCGGTGCGCGATCGATCGTGCCAGCGCCGGGTTGGCAGCCAGCCGGTCAGACTCGCCGGTAATCAGCGCCAGCATGTCCTGCGTCGCCTGCCATTCGTCCCGGATGGCGCCAAAGATGCGCTGGCCCAGTTCGCGGTCTTCCACCAGCTCCACGTAGCGCTCGGCCAGGCCCAGATCGGTCTTGGACAGCACCATGTCCAGGTTGGACAGCAGCATGGCAAAGAACGGCCAGTCGCGGTACATCTGCTGCAGCAGCTCCAGGCGTTGCGGATCGTCCTGCAGCCAGTGGCGCACGCCACTGCCAAAACCGGCCCAGCCCGGCAGCGCCACGCGCGCCTGGCCCCAGCTGAAGCTCCAGGGAATCGCGCGCAAGTCATCAATGCTGCGCGTCGCCTTGCGGCTGGCCGGGCGGGAACCGATATTCAGCTCGGCAATCTCGCGCAGCGGCGTGGCGGCAAAGAAGTAATCGGCAAAACCGGGCGATTCGTAGACCAGCGCGCGATAGGCGCGAAAGCTGGCCTCGCTGATCTGTTCTGCCGCCTGCAGATAGGCCTCGGGCAAGGCATGGTCAGGCGGCAGCAGGCTGGCTTCCAGCGTGGCCGCGACCAGGGTTTCCAGGTTGCGTCGGCCAATCTCCGGATGCGCGTACTTGGAAGCGATCACCTCGCCCTGCTCGGTCAGGCGCAGCTGGCCATGCACGGTACCCGGCGGCTGTGCCAGGATCGCCTGGTAGCTCGGGCCGCCACCACGACCTACCGTGCCGCCACGACCATGGAACAGGCGCAACTGCAGGCCGTGCTGCTCGCGCAGCGGCCCGAACAGCGTCAGCAGTTCCTGCTCGGCCTGGTACAGGCTCCAGTTGCTGGTGAACATGCCGCCGTCCTTGTTGCTGTCGCTGTAGCCGAGCATGATGTCCTGCTCGCGGCCGCTGGCCAGAACCATGTCGAACACGCCCGGCAGCGCATACCACTCGCGCATGATGCGCGTGGCCGCCTGCAGGTCGCCAATCGTCTCGAACAGCGGCGACACGATCAGCCGGTTCTGCACCTGCGGCGTACCGAAGTCGCGCAGCAGGCCGGTTTCCTTCATCAGCACCATCACTTCCAGCAGGTCGCTCACCTCTTCCGTGTGCGAGATGATGTAGTGGCGCAGCGCATGGCGGCCGTACTGCTCCAGGTGCTGTAGCGCGGTGCTGAACACCGCCAGCTCGGCCTGCAGCTTGTCGCTATAGGCGGCATGCGGCACGCGTAGCGGGCGCACATCGTTCAGCACGGCCAGCAGGCAGTCCCGCTTGCCGGCTTCATCGAGTGCGCTGTAGTCGTCCTGCATGCGTGCCACGCGCAGCAACTCGGCGACGACCGCCTCGTGCTCCTCCGAGTTCTGGCGCAGGTCCAGTGTCGCCAGATGGAAGCCGAATACCTCGACCGCACGCAGCAGCTCGCCCAGACGCAGTGCCAGCATCGGCACGCCATGGTGGGCGCGCAGTGACTGCTCCAGCACGCGCAGATCGGCCAGCAGCTCGTCGGCGCTGGCATAGGGCTGGCCGGACACCACCGGAATCTGCGGCGCGTCGATGCCGGTGCGCTGCTTCAGCGTCGCGGCGACGCGCGCATACATGCCGATCGCGGCACGGCGATAAGGCTCGTCCTTGCGGTGCGGATTGGTGTCGCCAGCGGCATCGGCCAGCTGCTGCAACTCGGGACTCACGCCCGCCAGCCCGGTGGACATGGACAGCTCCAGCCCCAGTGCATTCAGCTCATGCAGATAGTGCAGCAGCGCCGTCTCGCACTGCAGCCGGAATGCCAGTGCCATCGTGTCGGCGCCGACAAAGGGGTTGCCATCGCGGTCACCGCCCATCCAGTGGCCCATGCGGAAGAACGGCGCAATCGCCTGCCCCGGCAGCGCCTGCTCCAGCTCCTGGTACATGCGCGGCAGCTGGCGCAGAAAGGTGTTGTGGTAGTAGGCCAGCGCGTTGCGGATCTCGTCGGCCACGCTGAGTTTTTCGTCGCGCAGCATGCGCGTCTGCCACAGCTGGGTGATGCGCGCCTTCAGCAGCAGCGTGTTGCGCTCCTGCTCGCGCGGCGTCAGGCCCTGGTCGCGCTCGGCGACCAGCTGCGCAATCGCGCGCTCAGCCGTCAGGATGATGGTGCGCTGCACCTCGGTCGGGTGCGCGGTGAGCACCGGCGACACATGCGCCGTCTGCAGCAGGCCGGCAATGCGCTGCGCCGACAC
This sequence comes from Ramlibacter sp., assembly GCA_012729605.1. Taxonomy (GTDB): domain Bacteria; phylum Pseudomonadota; class Gammaproteobacteria; order Burkholderiales; family Burkholderiaceae_C; genus Brachymonas; species Brachymonas wangyanguii. The sequence goes on from JAAYCV010000217.1 coordinate 3,771, forward strand.
GCCCTGCTGCTGCAGCCGCTCCAGCGTGCCCTGCAGCGATCCCGCCTGCACATCGCCACGACGCTCGTGGTAGACGCGGCGGCGGATGTAGTGGTTGTCCTCGGCAATATTCGCCAGGTGCGAGAAGTAGCTGAAGGCGCGCACCACCTGCACCGTCTGCTCCAGCGACAGGCCCTTGAGCAGGCTGTCCATCTGTGCGCCGGCGCCGGCATCGTGCTTCAGCCGGTAGGCCACCGACAGCTGGCGGATGTTCTCGACCAGCTCGAAAGTGGCCTCGCCTTCCTGTTCGCGGATCACGTCACCCAGCAGCTTGCCCAGCAGCCGGATGTCCTCGATCAATGGTTGTTCCTTGCTGGCTACGCCATCGTCAGCATGCATGCAGATATCTCCTGTGTATTTTTTGTACTCTTATCCATCGCAGCCAAGAACTATATAGTTCTTGACCGAAACGCGACCTTAGCACATGCCAATTACAGCGCGCGTGCCATGCGCTCCACCCCTTCCTGGATGCGGGTCAAATCCGAGGTGGCAAAGCTCATGCGGAAGCAACTGGCGTCGGCATTTTCAGCGAAGAACGGCGCACCGGGCACAAAGGCCACCAGCTGTTCCACGGCGCGCTTCGAGAAGGCGCCGGCATCGCGCTCGCCGCCGTTGGCACCGGTCAGGCGCACCCAGAAGAACATGCCACCGCCCGGCTGGGTAAAGCTGACGGCATCGCCCAATTGGGCGCGTAACTGCTGCGCCATGCAGGCAGCGCGTTCGGCATAGACACGGCGCACCTGGTTGACCGCCTGCGGCAGGCGGTTGCTCTGCAGGTAGGCCGCAGCCGTGGCCTGGGCATAGGTGCTGGTATTGGCATCGCTGAACTGCTTGCACATCACCGCATTGGCCAGCAGCGCCGGCGGACCGGCCAGCCAGCCCAGGCGCAGACCCGGCGACATGATCTTGCTCAGGCTACCGCAGTGCGCCAGCCAGTCACGGCTGCCCGGCACGTCCTTGCTCAGCGCCAGCAGGCTGGGCGGCGGCGGCGCATCGAAGTAGAGGTCGCCATAAGGATCGTCTTCCACCACCAACACCTGGTACTGTGCCGCCAGTTCCAGCACGCGCTTGCGGCGCTCCAGCGACAGCAGCGCGCCGCTCGGGTTGCCAAAAGTCGGGATCAGGTAGACCAGTTTCGGCTGGTGTTCGCGGATCAGCTGCTCCAGCGCATCCACCTGCACGCCATCGGCATCGATGGGCGCGCTGATCACTTCGGCGCCGTAGAGGCGGAAGCACTGGATGGTGGCGAGAAAGGTCGGACCTTCGACAATCACCTTGTCGCCGGGCGAGATCATGCACTTGCCGATCAGGTCCAGCGCCTGCTGGCTGCCGGTGGTGACGATGAAATCCTGTTCCTGCAGCGGCGCGCTCTTGTTGGCGCTGTAGAGCGCAATCTGCTCTTTCAGCGGGCCAAAGCCTTCGGTGGCGCCATACTGCAGCGCCGTGCCCGGCCACTGCGCCAGCGCATCGACGCTGGCCGCGCGTAGGCCATCGACATCAAACAGCGCCGGATCGGGAAAACCGCCGGCAAAGCTGATGATGCCCGGCTTGCCGAGCAGCTTGAACAGCTCGCGGATGGCCGAGGTTTCACAGTGTTGCAGGCGTTGGGCGAATTGCACGGGGTTCTCCTTGAAACAGCACGGCGCGCAGACTTGGACGACCATGCCACAATCGGTGATTCTGAAAAGAACAACTATACGCCAGCCCCCGTATCCCCCATGAAAAAAGAAGCCATCGTCTCCTTCTTCAGCACCCTGCAAGCCGCCAACCCGGAGCCGGAAACCGAACTCGAATACGACACGCCGTTCGAGCTGCTGATTGCCGTGCTGCTGAGTGCGCAGGCCACCGACGTCGGCGTCAACAAGGCCACGCGCCTGCTCTACCCGGTCGCCAACACGCCGCAGGCGATCCTGGACCTGGGCCTGGAGGGGCTGGAGAGCTACATCAAGACCATCGGCCTGTACCGCAGCAAGGCCAAGCACATCCTGCAGACCTGCCGCATCCTGCTGGATGAACACGCCGGTGAGGTACCGCGCACGCGCGAGGCGCTGGAAAAACTGCCCGGCGTAGGCCGCAAGACCGCCAACGTGGTACTCAACGTCGCCTTTGGCGAACCCACCATGGCCGTCGATACGCATATCTTCCGCGTCAGCAACCGCACCGGCCTGGCACCGGGCAAGACCGTGCTCGAGGTTGAGAAAAAGCTGCTCAGGCGCATCCCGAAAGAGTTCCTGCTGCACGCCCACCACTGGCTGATCCTGCAGGGGCGCTATGTCTGCAAGGCGCGCACGCCGGAATGCTGGCGCTGCAGCGTGGCGCCGTTCTGCGACTTCAAGCCCAAGACGCTGGCCAAGAAATGAACAGGGCCGGCACCTTGCGGCACCGGCCCTGACGGTCACTCAGACCGGATGATCAGGCAGCATCAGGGGTTGATGCGAGTGATCTTGGAACCTTGCAGCGACACGCCGGCATCCACGCCCGCGTTGTTCATGACAAAGCTCACCACCGGTGCCTGGATCGTCTGGGTGTCGACGGAACCATTGGCGCCCAGGGTGGCGACCGCCACGTTGGCGTCAGCGCCCACGGTCCAGCCATTGCTGGCGCGGAACTTGGCCAGCGACTCGGCCGTGTTGAACACGTAGATCACGCTCTTGGAATGGGCACCGGCCTGCAGGCCGATGGAAGCGGAGCTGGTGCTGTAGTAGCCGGCATTCTTGCCACCCACCAGCAGTGCACCCTTGCCGTAATCGGCACCCACCACAAAGCTGCCGCCCACCACGGACGGGAACACCAGCACGCCAGCCGACTTGGCCACCAGCTCAGCCGAGCCCGGCACCGTGTTGTACAGGCGGGTCAGCGCGGCATTCGTTGCCGTATCGATCGAGGCGCGCTCGGTCGCGGAGGTGGGCTGCTGGTGCGGCTGCGTCGTGGTACAGGCCGCCAGGCTCAGGCCACCGACGGCAATCATGGCAGCGGTCGTGATGGATCGGATAGTGCTCTTGCGCATGGGAATCTCCTTCAGGTTGTATGTCGTGCTGCCTGACGTGATCCGCAGACCAGGCCGCTGCAGCACAGGGACGAAGCCATTATGGGCCGCCTCATCCTGCCCGGAGCCCCTGCCGCGCTAGTCGCGCGCACATCCCACCTGCCGATGGCGTGCCGTCCTACACGAACGGCAGCGCCAGACATCAGGCCGACTTTTCAGCCACGCCGGCACTGGAAAAGCTGGCCATGTCGCGCAGCATCACGCAGGCCGATTCCAGCAGCGGCCAGGCAATCACCGCGCCCGAGCCTTCGCCCAGACGCATGCCCCAATCCAGCAGCGGACGCGCATGCAGCGCGTCCAGGATCAGCTGGTGCCCCGGCTCGCCGGAGCGATGCGCATAGACGCAGCGCTGCAGCACCAGCGGCTCCAGGCGCGAGGCCACCAGCAGCGCCGAGCTGACGATCACGCCATCGACCAGGATCACGCGCCGATCGGCCGCGGCCTGCAGCAAGGCACCGACCATGGTCGCAATCTCGAAACCACCAAATGCGGCCAGTACCTCCAGCGGCTGCACCGCCTGCGGATGCGCATCCAGCACCTGCTGCAGCACGTCCAGCTTGCGCTGCATGCCGGCCTGGTCCAGCCCGGTACCGGGGCCGGTCGCATTGATCAGGTTCGCGCCCAGCAGGCGCGTCAGGATCAGCGTGGCCGCCGAGGTGTTGCCGATACCCATCTCGCCCAGCATCAGCACGTTGCCGGGCAGCGCCTGCACCAGCTCCATGCCGTTGCGGATCGCCTGCAGGCATTGTTCGTGCGTCATCGCCGGGCCGTCCAGGCAGTCCTGCGTGCCATGGGCGATCTTGCGTACCTGCAGCCGGTGGCGCGGGGCAAAATCGTGCGCCACGCCGCAATCCACCACGGTCAGCGCGATGCCGTGCTGGCGCGCCATCACGCTCACCGCGGCGCCATCGGCCAGAAAGTTCTCCACCATCTGCCAGGTCACGTCCTGCGGGTAGGCCGAGACGCCGCGCTTCACCAGGCCATGGTCGCCGGCGCAGACCACCATTTGCGGCTGCACCAGCACCGGACGCGTCGTGCCCAGGATGCGGCCCAGCTGCAGCGCCAGCTCTTCGAGCCGGCCCAGCGAGCCCAGCGGCTTGGTCTTGGCATCATTGACCGCCTGCAGCTCGGCCTGCAGCTGCGGATTGTCCAGATCAGCGATATCGGGGAAAAAATCGGCTTCTTGCATCGGCATCCTCATTCGGCGGCGACCAGTTCCAGCTGCACCTCGTGGCCGGCCGGCAGTTCTTCGGCCATGTCTTCCAGCGCCATCAGGAAGCCGCCGGCGCGCCAGTGCTTGATCGCCTCGGTATTCACCACGCGCAGCGTGCACGGGCCAGGATAGCCTGGCCCCTGGGCCGACAGCGCATCCCAGAAGGCATCCAGATTGCGACCAAATTCTTCGGCATCTGCAGCCTGCGTCAGTTGCAGGTAGCGCTGCCAGAAGGCTTTTTCATCGTCCAGGCCATCGCAATCGAGCACAAAAACAGGGGATTCGGTATCAGGGGTCATGGTGTCGGAAACAGCTACGCCAGCCGCACCATGCAACTGGCCATCAGGCCCACAGTCTACTCCTGCCAGCGCCAGCAAGGCGGCACGGCCCAGGTGCAGCTCGACGAAATCGGCCATGCGATCCAGCACCTGATTGATGGACGGCGGCGCACTGCCGAGCAACGCTTGTGTCACTTCCGGCTGCTCCAGCAGGCCGTGCAGGTACAGTCCCAGCACCTGGCCCGGCTGCGGCGTCAGCGCCGTGGCGGCGCCGTTGGTCCAGCCGATCGCCGCACCATCGGCATCGTGCAATACCGGCAACGCCACATGGCCGGCGCGCACCATCGCCGGATGCTCGGCCGTGCGCCCCATATGGATCTCGTAGCCCTGCGCCGGCAGGCCGGACAGCGGCTGCCAGGCACCGGGCACGGCATCGACAAAACGTCCTTGCGATCGTCGCACCGTCTTCTGCGACTCGAACACCGTCACCAGCGGCAGCAGCCCCAGCCCTGGCGCACTGCCGCTGCCGACCGGCTGCAGGCCTTCCACGCCTTCCATGTCGATCACGGCTTCGCCCAGCATCTGCAGGCCGCCGCAAATACCGAGCACACAGCCTCCGCGCGCCGCATGGCTGCAGATCGCCGCATCCAGCTTCTGCTCGCGCAGCCATTGCAAGTCGGCCATAGTGTGCTTGCTACCCGGCAGGATGATCCAGTCCTGCGCGCGCCAGTCGGCCAGCACGGCGGCATCGCGCACCCAGCGCAGGTGCACGCCCGGCAGCTGGCGCAGCGGCTCGAATTCATCCAGATTGCTCAGGCGCGGATACGCGATGATGGCGATGCGCACGGCACTGTCATCGGCGCGGCCACGGCTGCTGTCGTCAAACACGCCATCTTCTTCCGGCAGGCCATGCTCGCGCCACATCGGCAGCGTGCCAAGCACAGGAACGCCGGTCAGTTCCTGCAGCATCTGCGGTGCCGGCTCCAGCAAGGCGGCATCGCCACGGAACTTGTTCAGCACAAAGCCCTGTATGCGCGCCCTGTCCTCTTCCGGCAGCAGCGCCCAGGTGCCGTACAAATGCGCAAACGCCCCGCCCCGGTCGATATCGGCCAGCAGCAGGCAGGCGGCATCAGCCTCGCGCGCCACGCGCAGATTCACCACGTCGGTCGCCATCAGGTTGATCTCGGCCGGCGAACCTGCACCCTCGATCACCACCAGATCGTGGCTGGCGCGCAAATCGTGCAGCGCCGCGGCAATCGGCGGCCAGACATGCTGCTTGCGATCATGCCAGGCCATGGCGCCCAGCGCCTGGTCCACCTGGCCGAGCAGCACCACCTGGCTGCGCGTATCGGCTTCGGGCTTGAGCAGCAGCGGGTTCATGCGCACATCCGGCTCCGCACCGGCAGCCAGCGCCTGGAAATACTGCGCGCTGCCGATCTCGCCACCGGCCACCACGCGCGCATTGTTGCTCATGTTCTGCGCCTTGAATGGCGCCACTTTCAGGCCCTGGCGCGCATAAAAACGGCACAAGGCCGCGGCCAGCCAGCTCTTGCCGGCACCGCTGGTGCAGCCCAGCACCATCACGCAGGGTGCCAATGCCTTCGTCGTCATGCCGATACCTCCTGCAGGCGTAGCCAGGCCTGCTGCAAGGCCTGCTGCGCGGCCGGTTCATGCACACACAGGCGCACATGGCCGGGCAAGCCAAAACTGGCGCAATCACGCAGCTTGATGCCCTCGGCCCGCAAGGCCTGCAGCATGGCGTCCCAGCCCATGGCCAGCGGCGGCGGCCGGCACAGCAGGAAATTCGTCAGGCTCGGCAGGCACTGCCAGCCCAGCGCCTGCAGCATGTCCAGCTGCTGCTGCTTCCAGTCCCGCAAGGTCTCCAGCGATGTCGCCAGCCAGTCCTGCACCGCCGGTTCGCACCAGGCCTGCAGCAAGGCCACACCATGCGCGCCCAGCGGCCAGGATGGCGCCCGCCACCACATCGCCTGCAGCTGCTGCACCGATGCAGCAGCCGGCGCAATCACATAAGCCGCCCGCACGCCACACAGCCCGAGCGACTTGTTCGGCGTCCAGATCTGCCAGACCTGGTCACGCGCCAGCCAGTCGGCCAGCGGTGTCGGCCCTTCCAGTTGCAGCGGTGCGTAGGCACAATCCAGCACCACGGTGGCCTGCGGCCACAGCTGCGCCCAATCGTCCGGACAGTCCATGTCCTGCCCCAGCGGGCTGCTGGGCGCACACAGCCAGACCAGATCGGCCTGCGCCAGCGCCCCAGTGCGCTGCAGCCCGTGCAGCATCGCCTGCGTGGCGTAATCGCCATAATGGTGCGGCGGCAACCACACGCGTGCCTGCGGCTGCCGTGCCGCCACGCAAGCCGTGATGCGCGCAATCAGCTCGCTGCCGCTCACGCCCACCAGCACGCGCTCCGCCGCCACGCCATGGCGAGCGGCCAGCTGCTGGCGCAAGCCGGCATAGGCCGGATCCGGATAGCGCGTGGCATTGACCTGCGCCAATGCCTGCACCACCTGCTGACAGGGCCCGCCGGCATGGCTGTTGGTAGAAAAATCCCAGCGCGCCGCTCCCAGCGCATCGCTGCCGCCATGGATCGGCAGCGTCTTGTCCAGAGTTGTCATGTGAAGATTCCAGTCAGCAGGGCCAGCGCCAGCCATCCCGTCAGCACGATGGCGATGGCGCGCTGCGCCAGCCGGATCGCCTGCGGCACATGGCCGGGCTGCGCCTGCACACCATCAGCATGCAGGGTATAGACACCGGGCTTGCGCAGCTGCACATCCAGCGCCAGCGCCAGGGCCGCCATCGGCCAGCCGCTATTGGGCGATGGCGTCTGCGCCGCCTGCTGGCGCAAGGCCGACAAGCGCAAGCGGCGCGGCCAGGCCGCCAGCAACAGGCCGATGCCGGTCAGGCGCGCCGGCAGCCAGGCCAGCCAATCATCCACCTTCGCCGCCCACTTGCCGGCCCATTCCCAGCGCTTGCCGCGATAGACGCCGCGATAGCCCCACATGGAGTCAGCCGTATCGGCAAAACGAAACAGCGCCGCCCCCGGCAATCCCAGCAACAGGAACCAGAACAGCGGCGCAATCACCGAATCATTGAGGTTTTCCGACAGGCTTTCCAGCGCACTTTCGCGCACCTGCACCGCATCCAGCACCGTCACGTCACGGCTGACGATGCGCGCCAGCTGCTGCTGGCCATCGTGCAAGGACTGCGCCAGCGCGGTTTCCACCGCCGCCACCTCGTCAGCCAGCATGCGCCAGGAAAATAGCGGCTTCAGCAGCACGCCCAGCAACACGCCAGTCCAGGTCCAGGGCAGCCACGAAAGCAGCAGCTGCACCAGCAGCGCCAGCAGCACGACCACGCCAGCTCCCAGCCCCCAGGCCGCGGCGCCGCGCCAGAACACGCGCCAGTCATCGCCTTCTGCGCGCGCATCAGCCTGCAGCCAGTCACCGGCGCGCTGCAGGTAGCGACCGATCCAGACCACCGGATGCCAGCGCGGCGAGGGTTCGCCCAACCACAGGTCGATCAACCAGGCCACCAGTACGGCCAGCACCTGGCTGGCCAGCCACTCCGGCATCATGCCCTGCTCCCGGCGGGCTCAGGGCACGCCTGATCCTGCATCGTGCCGATCAGGCCTGCTGCTTGCCGGCGCGCATGCCGAGGCGCTCGATCAGCTGCATGTCGGCTTCCACGTCCGGGTTGCCGGTGGTCAGCAGCTTCTCGCCATAGAAGATCGAGTTGGCACCGGCCATGAAGCACATCGCCTGCATGGTGTCGGCCATGGCGGTGCGCCCCGCCGACAGGCGCACGCGCGCCTCCGGCATGGTGATGCGTGCCACCGCGATCATGCGCACGAACTCCAGCGGATCGATATCGTCCACCTCGGCCAGCGGCGTGCCTTCCACCTTCACCAGGTTGTTGATCGGCACACTGTCCGGGTAGTGCGGATGCAGGTTGGCCAGCTGGCCAATCAGCTCGGCGCGCTGGCGACGGTTCTCGCCCATGCCGATGATGCCGCCGCTGCACACGCTCACGCCGACGTTGCGCACATTCTCCAGCGTGTCCAGGCGATCCTGATAGTCACGCGTGGTGATGATGTTGCCGTAGTTCTCGGGCGCGGTGTCCAGGTTGTGGTTGTAGTAGTCCAGGCCGGCTTCCTTCAGCTCGACCGCGTGCTCTTTCGTCAGCATGCCCAGCGTGCAGCAGGCTTCCAGACCGACTTCCTTCACCGTCTTGATCAGCGTCACCACATTCTCGATGTCGCGGTCCTTGGGCGCGCGCCAGGCTGCGCCCATGCAGAAACGCGTGGCACCGGCCGCCTTGGCCTTCAGCGCCGCTTCACGCACGGCATCGGCTTCCATCAGCTTGGTCGCCTCGACCGGGGTCTCGTGGTGCACCGACTGCGGGCAGTAGCCGCAATCCTCCGGGCAGCCACCGGTCTTGATCGACAGCAGCGTGGCGAATTCCACCTCGGCCGGGTCGAAATGTTCGCGGTGCACCTGCTGGGCACGGAACATCAGCTCCGGCAGCGGCAGCGCAAACAGCGCCTCGATGTCCTCGACCGCCCAGCGGTTGGTACTGGCCGGCTGCGGCTGCTGGCTGCGCGGCGTACAGAAATGCACGCTCTGCTCGGCCGTGCCGTGGCAGCTGGAAGGGTTATGGGTAGTGGTGGGTGCGTCCAGCATGGTGGCTCCTGTTGTCTGTCTATATAAAATTAATAATTATGAAAATCGTGTTCCAGGCGGGTAAAACGTCCGCACCTTACAGCGGCAAGCCGGTTTCCGGCTGTCCCCAGCCATTTTCGAACACCACATCGGCCAGCGGCATGCGCTGGGCCCAGCGCTCCTGCTGCAGCATCGGTTCGTCATAGAAAGCCGGCACCGGACCCAGGCAAACCAGTGCCAGCGGACTGGCACCGGGCGGCAGCTGCAACAACTGCGCCAACTCATCCGGATCAAACAAGGAGACCCAGCCCACGCCCAGCCCTTCGGCCCGTGCCGCCAGCCACATATTCTGCAGTGCACAGGCAACCGAGGCAATATCCATATAGGGCATGGTACGGCGGCCAAACACGTGCTGTTCACGGCCATCCGCCAGGCACACGGCCAGCACTTCGGCCGCTTCCAGCAGGCCTTCGACCTTGAGCTTCATGAACTCTTCTTCACGCTGGCCGAGCGCGCGTGCCGTTTCGATGCGCTCACGCTCGACACAGGCATGCAGCTGCTCACGCAGTGTGCGGCTGCTGATGCGGATAAAGCGCCAGGGCTGCATGAAACCCACGCTCGGGCCCCAGTGCGCCGCCTGCAGCAGGCGCTGCAGCACCTCCGGCTCCACCGTGCAGCCAGGCAGGAAGTGGCGCATGTCGCGCCGCTGCGCGATCACGCGGTAGACCACCTCGCGCTCGGCGTCCGGGTAGGCAAATGCGGCTGAATCAGTCAACTCAGTCCTCGATGCCACGTTGTGCCGGAATGCCGGCATCAAACGCATGCTTGATCGGACGCATCTCGGTCACGGTATCGGCCAGATCCACAATCTCCTGCGGGCAACGGCGGCCAGTCAGGCACACGTGCACCTCTTTCGGGCGATTGCGCAGTGTCTCCAGCACATCCTGCAGATCCACCCAGCCATACACCAGCGGATAGGTGATCTCGTCACACACCACCAGGAAATGTTCGCCGCTCAGGATCGAGGCCTTGGCCTTTTCCCAGCCTTCACGCGCCAGCTGCGCCGAACGCTCCAGGTCCTGACTCTTCCAGCTGAAACCATCGCCCAGGCCTTCTACCGGAACGCCGAGCTTCTCGAAGCTGCGGTGCTCGCCAAAGCGCGCGCTCGGCACCTTCATGAACTGGTAGATCTTCACGTCCTTGCCACGGCCGCTGGCGCGCAGTGCCAGGCCAAAGGCCGCCGTGCTCTTGCCCTTGCCATCGCCGGTATTGATGATCAGCAGGCCACGACGCTCGCCTTCCGGCGTCTCGTAGGGCTTGTCCTTGGGGGGTTCTTCGATTTGCATGGTCAGCTCCTTGCGATGCTAGTCGGTCGATTTCAGGATCAGCGGCAGGCCTGCCGCCATCAGCGTGACATGGCTGCAATCCGCAGCCACGCGCTGGTTCAGGCTGCCCAGGCTATCCACAAAGGCACGCGTCTCGCGTCCCAGCGGAATCACGCCCAGGCCAATTTCATTACTCACGATATACAGCGGGCCGGGATACTCGCGCAGCGCCTGCAACAGCTGGTGGATCGCCTGCTCGGCCTGCACCGCATTGGCCGAATCGCCATCCAGCGGCATCAGCTGCTGCGTCAGCCATAGTGTCAGGCAATCCAGCACGATCGCGGTATCGGGCGATGCATGCTGCTGCAGCAGCTCCACCACCGGCAGGCTGCGACTGCCTTCTGGCATCTGCAGCGTCTCCATGCCGGGTACGCGGCGTGCACGCTCCTGCTGGTGGCGCACGATGCGCGTCTGCATCTCGGCATCCCAGGGCCGGGCCGTGGCCAGGTAGAGCGCCCGGTGCGCAGCATCCGTCGCCAGCCACTGCGCCGCCAGTTGCTCGGCACGCACGGTCTTGCCCGATTTCTGGCCGCCCAGAATCAGTTCGTGGTGCGCGCTCATGCCGAAGCCTCCTGTGCGGGCACGGACATGCTGCTGCAGGGCTGCAAGCGGATGCGTGCAACAGGATCAGGGAAAGCCAGCCAGGGCATGAGAGAAATGTGTGTACTTACAGACGCCTGCAGTCCACCCCGCCGCGGCATCCGACATGGTGCTGGCACAGCGGCCACACCCCCTTGCTGGCCGGTCTCCGGGCTGACGGCAGGCCATTGGCACCTTCCCGGCCGTAGCCAGTGGCATTTGCGCAATGGCTGTCGCCCAGGGAGCGACGCCGTTCACCGTTGCGGGGGCAGCGCAGGCTGCGGACAGGCCCCTGGCCCTCCTCCTGCTTCCCGTTGAAGCCCCTGGCCGGAATGGCCGCCGGGGCACCAGCAATCCGTCCATTGTAAAAGCAAACGCAGGCAAAACCCGGCAGACCGGCTACGGCTCCCGGCGCGCCGCCGACAAGCCGGGTTGCATCATCTACAATGAAGGGTCTAGCTCGGCTTGCCCGCACATCTTTTTCATGCCATTCGGTGCCATGACTACTCCTGTCCCCCCGATTTCCCTCGACCATGTGGCTGACCGCATGGAACGCATGCTGCTGCGCTACCAGGAGCTGCAAAAGACCAACAGCCTGCTGCAACAGCAGCTGCAGGAAGTCACCCAGGAGCGCGACTCGCTCAAGTCCCGCCTGGCGGCCGCCCGCTCGCGCGTGGACGTGCTGCTGACGCGCCTGCAGTCGGTCGATCCGGCGCAGCCGCTGCAGGCAAGCAGCTCGGCCCCTTTGGCCGCCTGGGGCCTGCACGATTCGGTCGATGACGAAGCTGCCAAGGACCAAGCATGAAGCAACTTGAAAAATCCATCATGGGTCAGGCCTATGTGCTGGCCTGCCCCGAAGACTCCGAAACCCAGATGCACGAAGCCGTGGCACGTGTCGATGCCGCCATGTGCCGTATCCGCGATGCCGGCAAGCTCCGCGCGCGGGAACGCATCGCCGTGCTGGCCGCGCTCAACCTGGCCTTCGACATCATCCAGCAGGAACAGCAGGCCCAGGCCATGCCGCTGGCACTGCCGCTCGCCGAAGACGGCGCCCCGAGCGAGGAACAGCTGCAAGCCCAGGCCCGCCTGCAGACCCTGATGGCGCGCATCGACGAGGCGCTGGCCGAGGACGGCCGCCTGATCTGAGCAAGGCGCGCGGCCCCGGCACGGGCCGCGTGAAATATGTCGGCATTTTTACAAAGCTGACACCCCAGACAGACAGGTTCGGCCTACAATGGGCTCGTCTGCAGCGGTCATGGCTTTATATTTCCTTGAACCAATGCTCCTGGAGCCCGGGCTTGGTAAATCGCCTGGCCAGCGTGATCATCTCGCGTCAGATGAACCCACGGCCTCGCTGCCCTCGCCCACCTGAACCCTTCCGTTCAGGATGACGGTCATGGCATGCTGCAGACCCTTATCTCCCCACGACGCACTCCCCCACCCCCAACGTTTACAATTCCAGCCCATGATTCTGGAACCGATTACGATTGCCCAGCTCGCCATGCTGGGTCTGCTGGGTGGCTTCATGGCGGGTCTGCTGGGTGTAGGTGGCGGCATGGTGCTGGTGCCTTTCATCACCTGGATCCTGACCAGCCGCGGCGTGGACAGCCAGCTTGCTGTCAAGATGGCCATTGCCACCTCCATGGCCACCATCATCTTTACCTCTATTTCCTCGGTGCGTGCCCACCACAAGCACGGCAAGGTGCGCTGGGATCTGGTCAAGGGCATCGCGCCCGGCATCATGATCGGCGCGCTGGTCGTCAGCATCGGCGTGTTTGCCCTGCTCAAGGGCGCCTGGCTATCCATCATCTTCGGCGTGCTGGTGATCTTTGCCGGTGGCCAGATGTTCCTGGACCGCAAACCCAAGCCCACGCGCCAGATGCCTGGTCCGGGTGGCCAGGTAGCCGCCGGTGGCGTCATCGGCTTTCTGTCCGGCCTGCTCGGTGCCGGGGGTGGCTTCCTCAGCGTGCCCTTTATGGCCTGGCACAACGTGCCGATCCACAATGCCGTGGCCACCAGCTCCGCGCTCGGCTTTCCGATCGCCATCTTCAACGTCATCGGCTACATCATCAGCGGCTGGAACGCGCCCAACCTGCCGGCCTATTCCATCGGCTATGTCTGGCTGCCGGCGCTGGTCTGCATCGCTTCCTGCAGCGTGCTGATGGCTCCCGTCGGTGCCCGTACCGCCCACGCCTTGCCGGTCAAGACGCTGAAGCGCGTGTTCGCCCTGATCCTCACCGGCCTGGCGATCAGCATGCTGGTCAAGGGCATGCAGCTGCTCGGCGGCTAAGCGTCCTCCAGCGCCAACAACAAAGGCCTGCAACGCATTGCAGGCCTTTGGTTTTTCAGGGCAGACAGCGTCTGCCGTCGCTGCGATCAGGCCATCAGCACCAGGGTGCCTGGTCATGTACCAGACCCAGATACAACGCAATACCGGCGCTCACGGCCAGCGCCAGACCAGCCAGGCGCACGCCCCACTGGCCATTGCCCCAGCCCAGGTGATGCAGGCGCAACAGCAGCCAGGGGCCGGCCATCAGCGACACGCTGGTGCCCAACACAAATAGCGCCATCACGGCAGCGCCCTGCAGCGGCTCACCCGTCAGGGCGGCCACCATCAGCGCCGAATACAGCAGGCCACAAGGCAGCAGCGCCCATAGCATGCCGACGAGCACCGGACCAGCCACGCCACCCTTGCGCTGCAAGGTCTTCACCTTGTCCCAGACACGCCGCGCCGAGCGCTCCAGCCAGGCCGGCTGGCGTGCCTGTACCAGCAGCACCAGGCCCAGCAGCAGCGCGGCAATATGCACCATGGTCCAGACCGGACGCAAGGCAGCGCTCTGCGTCGTCAGCCAGCCCAGCGCCTGGATCGTGGCGGCGGCCACGGCGCCCAGCGTCGCATAGCCGATCACTCGTCCGAGCTGGAACAGGCCCATCGCCGTGGTCTGCTGTCGCTGCTGTTCTCCAGCCGTATAGCCAATGCCGGCACAGGCGGCACCGCACATGGCAATGCAATGCGGCCCCCCTGCCAAACCCATCAGCAGGGCCGTGATCGCCATCGAAGTCTGCATGAACGTATCCTCATCCGGCCTGCCAGAACTGCCGACAGGCCTGTTGCTGGCACGCCAGCTGCCTCGCAGCGCATGCCCTGATCCTGCCCCCGTGGCAGGTATCAGATGATTTTAGAGAATTTGGTCGCTGAACGCGCATCCTGCAGGTATTTGTCAAACAGCATGGCAATGCCGCGCACAAAATACCAGCCCTGCGCCGTCACCGTCAGGCCCTGATCGGTCAGCTGTACCATGCCTTCGCGCTCCTTCTCCTGGAGCATTTCCAGTTCCCGTGCAAAGTATTCGCGGAAACGGATCTCCGGGTAAGCCTGCTCAATCGCTTCAAAGCGCAACTCGCCCTGGCACATGATGGCCATGATCACGCTGCGACGCAGCAGGTCGTCGTTGGTGAGTGTCAGGCCGCGCACCACCGGGAAATGGCCACGCTCCAGCGCATCGTAATAGTCGTCCAGCGACTTCTCGTTCTGGCTGTAGGTCGCACCAATGCGGCCAATCGCCGATACACCCAGACCGATCAGGTCACAATCCGGCTGCGTGCTGTAGCCCTGGAAGTTGCGGTGCAGGCGGCCCTGCTGCTTGGCAATCGCCAGCGCATCCCCGGGCAGCGCAAAGTGGTCCATGCCCACATAGACATAGCCGGCCTCCTCAAAGGCCTTGAGCGACTGCGCCAGCATCTGCACCTTCTCGGCGCCAGTCGGCAGCGTATAGGCATCAATGCGGCGCTGCGGCTTGAAGCGCTCTGGCAGGTGCGCATAGGCGTACAGCGCGATACGGTCCGGGCGCAGTTCGCGGATCTGCTCCAGCGTGCGCGCAAACGAGGCAGCCGACTGCATCGGCAGGCCATAGATCAGGTCGGCGTTGATCGAGTCAAAGCCGATCTCGCGCGCTGCTGCCACCAATGCAAACACCTGCTCGGCCGGCTGGATGCGGTGCACCGCCTGCTGCACCTGCGGGTCAAAGTCCTGCACGCCAAAGCTCAGGCGGTTGAAGCCGAGCGCGTGCAGTGTCTTCAGGCGTTCGGCATCCACCGTGCGCGGATCCACCTCGATGGAATACTCGCCACCCGGAATCAGCGTGAAAGCCTTGCGGATCATGCCCATCAGGCGACCCAGGTTCTCATCATCCAGGAAGGTCGGCGTACCGCCACCAAAGTGCAGCTGCGAGATCGTCTGCCCTTCGCCCAGCTGCGCTACATGCAGGTCGATGTCGCGCTGCAGGTAGTCCAGGTACTCGACACCGCGCTCCTTGTGCTTGGTGATGATCTTGTTGCAGGCACAGTAGTAGCACAGCGATTCGCAAAACGGCACATGCACATACAGCGATAGCGGCGTCGCATGCGCCGGGCGCGAATTGTGGCGCTGTGCCAGCGCTGCGATATAGTCCGCTTCGCCAAAGGTTTCGACGAAACGGTCAGCTGTCGGGTAGGAGGTGTAACGCGGGCCGGGCACGTCGTAACGCGTCAGCAGCTCGGGGGTCAGTGCAGGATGGTGATTCAGGCTCATAAGGGAAATTCTAGACTTTTAAGCAAGCATGCGCAGCCGGGGACTGCCAATGGCGAACCGGCCGGATGCGTATTGCGATCCAGCAAACACGTGGTGATGGCAGCAATGTGCCCAATGTCCGTACGCAGGGTCTTGATTTGTATCAACGGAAGGGGTGCCCGTGCCATAATCGGCCGATCCACTACTGATATCAAGGGATATCGCTGCCAGACTGTGCCATGCCTGCCACCACTTTCAGCCCTCTCAAGGTCAACTGTTCCAACTGCAACCTGCGCGATCTCTGCATGCCCGTCGAAGGCGATGCCGACGATATGGATGCGCTGGCAGAGCTGATCAGCGCCCGCCGCAAGTTCAAGCGCGGTGATGTGCTGTACAGCCACGGTGAGCCGTTCACCAACCTGTACGCCGTCCGCACCGGCTTCTTCAAGACCGTGGTGACCACCCCTGATGGCCGTGAGCAGGTCACCGGTTTTCACATGGCTGGCGAAATCGTCGGGCTGGATGGCATCGTCAACGACCAGCACACCTGTGACGCCGTGGCACTGGAAGATGCCGAGATCTGCGTGCTGCCGTTCTCGCGCATGTCCGACATCTCACGCCAGGTACCGGCCCTGCAGACCCATGTCCACAAGCTGATGAGCCGCGAAATCGTGCGCGACCAGAACATGATGCTGCTGCTGGGCAGCATGCGCGCCGAAGAGCGCCTGGCCGCCTTCCTGCTCAACCTGGTGCAGCGCCTGCATGTGCGCGGCCTCTCGCAATCCGAGCTGGTGCTGCGCATGACGCGTGAGGAAATCGGCAGCTACTTGGGTATCAAGCTCGAAACCGTCAGCCGCATGTTTTCGCGCTTCGCCGACGAAGGCATCCTCGAAGTGCGCCAGCGCCACGTCCACATCATCGATCCGGAAGCCTTGGAGCGCATCGTCAACCAGCAAGGCGCATAAGCCTGCAGACAGCACAAGAAATGCCCCGCAACACCAGTTGCGGGGCATTTGTCATTGGCGGCAGGCGCTTGTCAATCTGCCTGCGACATCACTTCTCGGCGTCCGGTGCCACGCCG
>JAAYCV010000218.1 GCA_012729605.1 Ramlibacter sp.
GCCTACCAGCAGAAAGTGCTGCTGTTCGGCATCCTGTTCTCGATCTTTGCGCGTGCCGCCTTCATCCTGGTCGGCGCCGCGTTGCTGAACTCCTTTGCCTGGATGTTCTACATCTTCGGTGGCCTGCTGCTGATGCTGGCAGGCAAGCAGCTCGCCCCGGAGAAGGAAGAAGAAAGCCTGGACCAGAACTTTGTCGTGCGCGCCACGCGCAAGCTGTTCCACACCACCGACTACTACGATCGCGACAAGCTGTTCACGATCCAGAACGGCAAGCGTGCCCTGACGCCGATGCTGCTGGTGATGGTGGTCATTGGCGCCACCGACATCCTGTTTGCCCTGGATTCGATCCCGGCCATCTTCGGCCTGACCGACAGCGCCTTCATCGTATTCACCGCCAACGCCTTCTCGCTGATGGGCCTGCGCCAGCTCTACTTCCTGATCGACGGCCTGCTGGAGCGCCTGGTCTACCTGAAGTACGGCCTGGCCATCATCCTGGCCTTCATCGGTGCCAAGCTGATCCTGCACGCGCTACACGAAAACAACGTGCCGTTCATCAACGACGGCAACCCGGTCAGCGTGATTGAAGTCACCACCGGCCAGTCGCTGATCGTGATCTGCGTGATCCTGGTGATTACCGTGATCGCCTCGCTGATGTCGCAAAAAGGCAAGATCCTGACCGTGATCTCCAGCGTGCGCCGCCACGCCAAGCAGTACCTGGACATGGACTACGAAGCCGATCCGACCCTGCGCGAAGTGAACTACCTGCAGCTGCTGGAAGAAGAACAGGCGCTGATGGCGATTCCGGAAGAATACAAGCACCTGCTGCAGGACGAGCAGAAGCTGCTGGACCTGCTGGACGAGGCCCACCAGATGCACGACACCTACATGGCCCAGAACCAGACGCGCTACCCGAAGGGTGATGCGACCGCCAGCAAGCCACGCCTCGATACCGCCAGCTACCGCCCGGTCAACGGCGAGAACGGCGAGGACAAGTAAGCCACCGCAGCATGGGCGGCAGCACCGCCCTGCTCCACAAGGCATCCAGCCCCGCAGCAACCGCTGCGGGGCTTTTTTACATGGCATACCGGCATGAATCGCCCAAGGGCGAACTGTGGCCGGATGGGGTACAGCGGCTCTCCCGTGGTTCAGCGCATAAATCGAGGCGACCTGGAACGGGGCGCTGTTCAGTGCGGCAAGCGATCCGATCGCTGGTTTCGCCCCTTTGCTGTCATGGCCACGAACTGGGCGACTGGCCGGACTCGCTCGCAATCCCGGCCTTGGCAACCTTCGCAGCCTCTTCAATCAACCACTGCTTGACTCGCATGGCTGCCTGGCCAGGTATTGTCTTGCTTGGGTGAACTACGTAGTAGCCATTTTCAAGTTTGAGGCAGCAGTCAAACGGCTCAATCAAGGCCCGACTGGCAACCTCTGCCTCGGTGAGGTAAGGACTGGCCAGCACTACGCCGTGACCCCGCTTGGCCGCCTCGATAGCCAGCAGTGACTGATCAAAGTGCATGCGAGGAATCCTCGCGATGGCTTCACCATCCAGTTGGCTGAACTGCCTGAACCATCGTTCCCAGTAGGGCAGTATGCTGGTTACCAGCAGGTTGGCATTCGCCAAGCCATCAGGAACGCTTAAACGCATCGCAGCAGCGTAATCCGGTGTGCAGTACACCCGTGCTTCATCATTGAACAGCAAGCTCGCATCCAGGTTTGTGCCTGTTCCGTTGAAATGGCGAATCGCCAAATCAACCGCCTCCCTCTCAAAATCGACTGTTTCTGTCGAAGCATTGAGATGCAATTCGATGTCCGGGTGTTGGGTCACCAGGTGAGCCATGCGGCTCGTGAACCATTTAGCCGCAAAGCTGGGCGTCATGGACAACGATACCGCCTTGCTGCGACTGCGCTTGAGCCGGTGACTGGCATCGGCTATCTGGGTGAGTGCAGGTTGAATCTTCTGCCAGTACGAGGTCGCCGCATCCGTTGGCTGCACTTGCCGCACCTGCCGGATGAACAGCGCCATACCCAACCACTCCTCCAGTTTCTTGATTTGCTGGCCTATCGCACCGGGGGTCACGCATAGCTCATCTGCGGCAATAGAAAAACTTTTGCTTCTCATGGCAGCATCAAAAGCGACAAGGGCCTTAAGCGGAGGGTATGCAATCATGGAATAGATTTTTTATAGTATGAGGCATGATAACTGATTTGTCGCGGCCACGTTAAACGCACACAATCCTCCCATTACTTGATGTGTTGGGAATGATGTTTCACGCAATTCGACGCCCCGATGTGCTGTCTGTCACCTTGGCTGCGGCTGGTATTCTCATGGTGACCATGGGAGCCCGCCAATCCTTTGGTCTTTTCATCAGTCCCATCCATAGTTCTACCGGCATGGGCATCGCCACCATTAGCCTGGCACTGGCCATCGGGCAGCTCACCTGGGGCGCCATCCAGCCGATTGCTGGCGCTGTGGCAGACCGCTATGGGCCCCGGCTGGTCTTGCAAGCTGCCCTGCTAACGCTCGCCATCGGCTGCGCGATGACACCCTTCATCGACAACGGTTTCGGTCTGGCGGTTGCCCTGGGCATCCTGGCTTCCATGGGCTCGGGAGCTGGCAGCTTCTCCGTGCTAATTGGTGCTGCCGCCCAACGCATGCCGTTTGAGTCACGCGGAACAGCTTCCGGCGTTATCAATGCAGGAGACTCCTTTGGCCAATTCATCTTTGCGCCACTCCTGCAAAAGCTGATTCAAAGCCTGGGTTGGATGGGTGCCATTCTTGCTGTGATCTTGCCCCCATACTCCCGGACCCGTCCTATCCGCAATGTAGCACCTGATCCCCCGAGGGCTCTTGGCGCGCCTGGGCGGCTTGATGCCGCCGGAATTCTCGGGGAGATCGCATTTTCAGCGC
>JAAYCV010000037.1 GCA_012729605.1 Ramlibacter sp.
GCAATCTCCTGCAGCGCATCGCCCAGGCCCCAGCTCTTGAGCACGCGCACCACGTTCGGCCCGAGCTGGATGCCAGCACCGACCTCGGCCCAGGCATCGGCCTGCTCGATCACGCGGGAAGGAATTTGCTGGCGCGCCAGCGCCAGTGCGGCAGCGAGCCCGCCAATGCCGCCGCCTGCTATCAGCAAAGGTGTATCCATGGCCTGATTGTGAACCGAAACTGTCCCGCTTAGCACACATCTGCGGGTATCGATGTGCAATATGCACTCGCATTGCGCTTTGGTTTCACGGTTCTGTCTCGCCAAGTTCATGAAAAAACGGGACAATCAGGGATTTTCCGAATTTCCCTGATGGCAAGGTTCGCCCTTGCCGGTCCTGCATGACCCTACCCCTCCGAGCTCCCGAGCTGCTGCTACCCGCTGGCAGTCTCGACAAGATGCGTGCTGCCTACGATTACGGCGCGGATGCCGTCTACGCCGGCCAGCCGCGCTACAGCCTGCGCGCGCGCAACAACGAATTCCGGCTGGAGCAGCTGCAGCAAGGCATTGCCGAAGCCCACGCGCGCGGCAAGAAGCTGTTCGTTACCAGTAACCTGCTGCCGCACAACGACAAGGTGCGCACCTACATGCGCGACATCGAACCAGTCATCGCGCTGCAACCCGACGCCCTGATCATGGCCGACCCCGGCCTGATCATGATGGTGCGCGAAAAATGGCCCGAGATGCCGATCCACCTGTCGGTGCAGGCCAACACCGTCAACTACGCCGCCGTCAAGTTCTGGCAGCGCATGGGCGTGGCACGCATCATCCTGTCGCGCGAACTCAGCCTGGACGAAATCGAGCGTATCCGCCAGGAATGCCCGGACATGGAGCTGGAAGTCTTCGTGCACGGCGCGCTGTGCATTGCCTACAGCGGCCGCTGCCTGCTCAGCGGCTACTTCAACCGGCGCGATCCCAACCAGGGCACCTGCACCAACGCCTGCCGTTGGAACTACGCCACGCACGATGCCGATATCGACAGCAACACCGGCGATGCCATCGGTACCAGGATGGACCAGGATTTCAGCTTCGAAGCCGAGCGCGAGCAGGCCGAGAAGTCCTTTGCCGCCACCAGCCGCGAACCGTCCGCCACCGGCGATGGCCAGCGTCATCCGCTGGCCGACAAGGTCTACCTGATCGAGGAAGTGGGTCGCCCCGGCGCGCTGATGCCGATCATGGAAGACGAGCACGGCACCTACATCATGAACAGCAAGGATTTGCGTGCCGTCGAATACGTCGAACGCCTGACGCAGATCGGTGTCGACTCGCTCAAGATCGAGGGCCGTACCAAGTCGCTCTACTACGTCAGCCGCACCGCCCAGATCTACCGCCGCGCGATCGATGATGCCGTGGCTGGCCGTCCGTTCAACCCGGAACTGATCACCGAACTGGAAGGCCTGAGCAATCGTGGCTACACCGCCGGCTTCCTTGAGCGCCGTCCGGCCAACGACTACCAGAACTACGAAACCGGCAGCTCGCAGACCCAGCGCAGCCAGTTTGTCGGCGAAGTCAGCAAGACCGAAAGCCGCGATGGCTGGCTACAGGTCGAGGTCAAGAACCGCTTTGCGGTGGGTGACCGACTCGAGGTCATTCACCCGGCAGGGAACCAGATCGTCAGACTGGAATCCATGCAGAATGCCGACGGCCTGGATATCCAGGTCGCCAATGGCAGCCCGCTCAAGGTCTGGCTGCCGCTGGAACCCCGCTACCAGGGTGCGCTGCTGGCGCGCCTGACCCAGTAATCACTGGTTACAATTCATACTTGCCCGCAAGGTCTCTAGCCATAGCCCCGATGATTACCATGACCCCACGTTTGATCCCGACTGCCCTGCTGGCCCTGGCTGTCACCCTGACAGGCTGTGCCGTCCCTGGCGTACAACTCAAGACTTCCGGCAAGCAGGTCACACAGCCCCACGATGCGGCTACCTTCGATATCAACCAGCATGTCGAGATCTTCCCGATCACCCCGGCCCTGCTGGCAACACAGTACCGGCCGGAAGTGCTGCCGCGCGCCAATCCGGGTCTGGCCTCCAGACTGCAAGCCTATGACTACCGCGTCGGTCCCGGTGATGTGCTGAACATCGTGGTCTGGGGCCACCCGGAGATCAACCGTGCCGTCGGCCAGGCTCCCATGACCAATGCCACCTCCCTGATGGGTGGCCTGGACGGCCAGCAGCAGAACACTTCCAGCGGCACCGTGGTCGATGCGCAAGGCTACATCTTCTACCCGTACGCTGGCCGCGTGCGCGTGTCAGGCAAGTCGGCCTCGCAGATCCGCGCCCAGCTGACCGGCCTGCTAGGCCGTTACCTGCGCTACCCGCAGGTCGATGTCACGATTGCCGCCTACCAGCACAAGAAAGTGCAAGTGACCGGCGCCGTCGAGCGCCCGTCCCAGCTCGCCATCACCAACGTGCCGATGACGGTGCTGAACGCCGTCAACCTGGCCGGTGGCCTGGCTGACAACGCCGATCCGACACGTGCCACGCTGACGCGCAACGGTCATACGCGCACGATTTCACTGTACGACATCATGCAGCACGGCGACATGAGCCAGAACGTGCTGCTCGGCCCGAACGACGTGCTGTTCATTCCCACCAACGAAAAGCGCCGCATCCACGTGATGGGTGAAGTGATCGAGCAGAAGACGCTGGCCGTGCCTCCGAGCGGCCTGTCGCTGACCGCCGCCCTCGGTGAGGCCAAGGGCATCAGCCAGACCCTGGCCGATGCGCGCGGCGTGTTCGTGATCCGTCCGCGTGATCCTGCCGCTACCCACAAGATTGCCGACATCTACCAGCTCAACCTGAAGGACGCCTCGGCCTTTGCCATGGGCACCCGCTTCCAGCTGCAGCCGGAAGACATCGTGTTCGTGACGCTGGCACCGGTCGGCCGCTGGAACCGTGTCGTGAGCCAGGTGATCCCATCCCTGACCACCTTCGGCCTGCTGGCCAACGCCTTCAACCTGGGAGACTAAGCCCCATGTTCAACAAGATCCTGGTGGTCTGCGTCGGCAATATCTGCCGCTCCCCGCTGGCCGAGGCCAAGCTGCGCCAGCTGGCACCGGCCTCGGTCGAAGTCGCCTCTGCCGGCATCCAGGCCATGGTGGACCACCCTGCCGACCCGCAGTCGCAAGTCGAAGCCGTGCAGGACGGTCTGGACCTGTCGTCGCATCGCGCGCGCCAACTCACCGATGCCATGTGCCAGTCCTATGACCTGATCCTGGTGATGGAGCAGCGCCATGTCGACAGCGTCTGCCAGATCAGCCCGAGTGCCCGTGGCAAGGTGATGCTGCTGGGCCGCTGGAACAACCAGCAGGAAGTGGCCGACCCGTATCGCAAGGACGCCAGCCACTTTGCTTCCGCCTATCAACTGATTTCTGCCTTTTCCGAGCAATGGAAAAGCAAGATGAACTGGTAAATCCATGTCCAATAGCCAAAACGCAAGCTCCGCTTCCCGCAACCGTCCGCAGCAGAACGACGACGAAATCGACCTGGGGCGTCTGTTCAACGTCCTGCTGCTCAACAAGACCTGGATCGGCCTGAGCCTGCTGGCCGGCCTGCTGGCCGGTGCCCTGTACGCCCTCAGCGCCACCCCGGTCTACCAGTCCAACGCCCTGCTGCAGATCGAGCCCAAGAACAAGAACCAGATCCTTGGCGAACTGAGCGCCCTCACCGGCAACGAATCCGGTGACGCCGCTACCGAGATCCAGATCATCCGTTCGCGCATGGTGCTGGGTACTACCGTGGACGAACTGAACCTGACGGCCAGGCCCGAGTACGTTCGCCCGCCGTTCTACACCAAGTACTTTGGCGACAAGCGCAAGGTTGCACCGGAACTGGTCATCACCAGCATGGTCGTGCCGGACAGCCTGCGTGGCGAAACCTTCACCCTGCGCTACCAGGGCGGCAACAAGTTCGAGATCACCATGCCTGATGGTGAAACCCATGCCGCTACCACCGGTACCGCCTTTACCGCCGCCGATGGCGTGTCCATCCACGTCAGCAAGTTTGCCGGCCTGCCCGGCGACGAATTCGAGGTCACACCGGTTTCCCGCCAGTCTGCCATCACGCGCCTGTCGCGCTCCCTGGGCGTGCAGGAAAACGGCAAGAAGACCAACATCATGGGCATGAGCCTGGATGATCAGGATCCGGCACGTGCGCAGAATACGCTGAACACCATCATCGACCACTACGTCAGCCAGAACCAGGAATACGATGCCCAGGTGGCCGGCGCCAGCCTGAAATTTGTCGATCAGCAGCTGCCGGAAATCAAGCAAAAACTGGAAGAGGCTGAAAATGCCCTCAACGCCTATCGCAACCGCAACGCTACCGTCGATATCGCCATCGAATCGCAAGGCGTGGTGCAGAGCCTGAACCAGATCGACATGCAGCTGACCGATCTCAAGATCAAGGAAAGCGAAGTTTCCCAGCTCTACACACCGGATCACCCGGTCTACAAGGCCATCGCCGAAAAGAAGCAGGTGCTGGAAAATGCCCGCAAGCAGTTGCTCGGCAAGATCAGCAACCTGCCCAAGACACAACAGGATGTGATCCGCCTGAACCGCGACGTCCAGATCCAGCAGGCGATCTACCAGCAGCTGCTGACCAAGCAGCAGGAACTGAACATCACCCAGGCCAGCACGATCGGCAATATCCGCGTGATCGATCGCGCCCTGACCATGGAAGAGCCGATCAAACCGAAAAAACCATTGATCGTGCTGGCCAGCACGCTGGGTGCCGGCCTGCTGAGCGCCCTGTATTTCATCCTGCGATCGCTGTTCCGCCGCGGCATCGAGGAAGCCCATGAGCTGGAAGATATCGGCATGCCGGTATTGTCTTCTGTACCCTTGTCGTCTACGCAACGCAAGCGCGACCTGGTCCTGAAGCACCTGAAGCGTCGCGACAAGAACGTGCGCTCCAACTTCCTGCTGGCCGCCAACCAGCCTGACGACATTGCGGTGGAAGCCCTGCGCTCGCTGCGTACCGCGCTGTACTTCAACCTGATGGAGGCACGCAACAACGTGCTGATGATCACGGGTGCCACCCCGACGGTCGGCAAGACCTTCGTCAGTGCCAACCTGGCCACCGTGATGGCCCAGGGCGGCAAGAAGGTACTGCTGATCGACGCCGACCTGCGCAAGGGCTACGTGCATGAACTGCTGAACGTGGAATTGGGACAGGGCCTGGCCGAATACCTGGCCAACCCCGGCTCCAGCGCCCAGATCAAGACGACCTCCGTAGCCGGCCTGGATTTCATGTCGCACGGCACCAGCAACAAGGCCAACCCGGCCGAACTGCTGTCCAGCCCGCGTCTGGCGGAACTGCTGCAACAGGCCTCCAGCCAGTACGATTTTGTCATCGTCGACTCTCCGCCAGTGCTGGCTGTGACCGACGCCAACATCATCGGCCAGCTGGCAGGTACCACGCTGATGGTCACGCGCTTCGAGCAGACGACCGTGAAGGATATCGAGGCCAGCCTGGATCGCCTGCGCAACAACCAGATCCAGGTGGCTGGCGCGGTGCTCAACGGCATCGAACGCTCC
>JAAYCV010000219.1 GCA_012729605.1 Ramlibacter sp.
CCCTGCTGGGCGGCGTGCTGCTGCTTGGCCATATCGCCGGCAGCTACGAGCTGGACGTGGTGCTGGCCTCGGGTGACCGCATCCGCGCCCACCCCTACTACCTGCCGATGCTGGTGCTGGTGCTGCTGGGCGCACTGACCAAGAGCGCACAGTTTCCCTTCCATTTCTGGCTGCCACGTGCCATGGCCGCGCCGACGCCGGTCTCGGCCTACCTGCACTCGGCGACCATGGTGAAGGCTGGCGTGTTCCTGCTGGCGCGCCTGTGGCCGGCGCTGGCCGGCACCGAGGCCTGGTTCTGGATCCTGGGCGGCGCTGGTGCCATCACCCTGGTGATCGGTTCGTTCAAGGCGATCTTCCAGAATGACCTGAAAGGCCTGCTGGCCTACTCGACCGTCAGCCAGCTTGGCCTGATCGCGGTGCTGCTGTCGCTCAACAGCCCGATGGCGGCCGTGGCCGGCGTGTTCCACATCATCAATCACGCCACTTTCAAGGCCTCGCTGTTCATGACCGCTGGCATCATCGACCACGAGACCGGTACGCGCGACATCCGTCGCCTGTCCGGCCTGATCCACGTGATGCCGATCACCGGCACACTGGCGATCGTGGCCAGTGCCGCCATGGCCGGCGTACCGCTGCTCAACGGCTTCCTGTCCAAGGAAATGTTCTTTGCCGAAACCGTGCATCTCGATGCCACCGGCTGGCTCGAGATAACCCTGCCGCTGCTGGCACTGGCAGCCTCGATGTTCGGCATGGCCTATTCGCTGCGCTTTACCGCCAGCGTGTTCTTCGGCAAGCTGTCGAAGAACCTGCCGCGCGAACCGCACGAGCCGGTGCGCTGGATGCGCATCCCGATCGAGCTGCTGGTGCTGCTGTGCCTGCTGGTCGGCACCCTGCCCGAAGCGTTTATCGGCCAGGTGCTGGCGGTGGCCGCCACGCCTGTGGTCGGCGGCCAGCTGCCGGAATACAGCCTGGCGCTGTGGCACGGCTGGAACGCACCGCTGATCATGAGCCTGATCGCCATGGTGGGCGGCATCACGCTCTACCTGCTGCTGCGCAAGCCGCAGGATCAGGATCGCATCCGCCACACGCCACTGCTCGGCCGTCTGGATGGCGAGCGCATGTTCAACTGGTGCATGGCGCTGCTGCAACAGTCGGCACGCAAGTTCCAGCGCATCGCCTACACGCGCCGGCTGCAGGCGCAGATGTTCATGCTGATCCTGAGCTGCATCGTGGTGGTGGCGGCCTCGCTAGCGGTGTCCGGCCTGAGCTGGGGCGACCGTCCCGGCCTGCCGCTGACAGCCGACTTTGCCCTGCTCTGGCTGGTCGGTGCCGCCTGCGCCATCGGTGCCGCGGCCCAGGCCAAGTTCCACCGGCTGGCAGCGCTGATCCTGATGGGCGGTGCCGGCCTGGTGGTCTGCCTGACCTTTGTCTGGTTCTCGGCGCCCGACCTGGCGCTGACACAGCTGTCGGTCGAAGTGGTGACCACCATCGTGTTCCTGCTGGCGCTGCGCTGGCTGCCCAAGCGCGAGCCGCGCGACGACAGCCTGGACCTGCGTGCCCGCATCCGCCGCCTGCGTGACCTGATTCTGGCCATCGTCGTCGGTACCGGCATGGCGGTGCTGTCCTATGCGCTGATGACGCGCCAGACACCGCAAAGCATTTCGCCCTTCTTCCTCGAGCGCGCGCTGCCGGAAGGCGGCGGCACCAACGTGGTGAACGTGATGCTGGTCGATTTCCGTGCCTTCGACACCATGGGCGAGATCGTGGTGCTGGCCGCAGTCGGCCTGACCGTGTATGCGCTGCTGCGCCGCTTCCGTCCGCCGCTGGAAAGCATCGAGCTGCCGCGCCAGCAGGCCGCCACCCCGGCCGACCTGCTGACCGACCTGGTCAACCCGCGCAGCGTGCCGGATACCGCGGTCGGCTACCTGATGGTGCCGGCGGTGCTGACGCGCGTGCTGCTGCCAATCACCATGCTGCTGTCGGCGCACCTGTTCCTGCGCGGCCACAATGCGCCCGGCGGCGGCTTTGTCGCCGGCCTGGTGATGTCGATCGGCCTGCTGGCGCAGTTCATGATTGCCGGCACGCAATGGGTCGAGGCCCACTTCAACCTGGACCTGCGCCGCTGGGTCTCCTACGGCCTGCTGATCGCCGGCCTGACCGGACTCGGCTCGCTGGCGCTGGGCTATCCTTTCATGACCACGCACACCGCACACGTCACGCTGCCGCTGCTGGGCGAGATCCACCTGCCCACCGCCGCGCTGTTCGACCTCGGCGTGTTCATGGTGGTGGTCGGTTCCACCCTGCTGATGCTGACCGCGATTGCCCACCAGTCGATCCGCCGCCAGCGCAAGCCGGTACGCGATGAGGGCGCCACCTCCGAATCGGTGGCACCGGACCGCGAAGAATACGACAAGGAGAACACCTGATGGAACTCGTCATGGCCATTGCCATCGGCATCCTGACCGGCTCCGGCATCTGGCTGGTGCTGCGCCCGCGAACCTTCCAGCTCATCATCGGGCTGTCGCTGCTGTCCTATGCCGTCAACCTGTTCATCTTCGTTTCCGGCAGCCTGACCATTGCGCGTGAGCCGATCGTACTGTCCTGGCTGCTGCCAACGCTGCAGAACTACACCGACCCGATGCCGCAGGCACTGGTACTGACCGCCATCGTGATCGGCTTTGCCACCACCGCACTGTTCCTGGTGGTGATGCTGGCCGCGCGCGGCCTGGCCGATACCGACCACGTGGACGGCAAGGAATACAAGGCCAAGGAGTACCAGCCGTGAGGGAGTGGATTGCCAGCCTGATGCCCCACCTGCTGGTCGCGCCGGTGCTGCTGCCAATGCTGACCGCCGCCATCATGCTGCTGCTGGGCGAGCGCACCAGCTGGGCCAAGCGCATCGTGGCGCTGGTGTCCTGTTCGCTGGGCGTGATCATCGCCCTGCTGCTGCTGGTCTGGGTGCGTGGCGGCGATGGCGCGCTCGGTGTCGGTGTCTACCTGCCGGGCAACTGGCAGGTGCCGTTCGGCATCTCGCTGGTCGCCGACCGGCTGACGGCCATGATGCTGCTGATCACCTCGGTGATCGGCCTGTGCGCCATGCTGTTTGCCATGGCCGGCTGGGACAAGGCCGGCGTGCATTTCTATTCGCTGTTCCAGCTGCAGCTGATGGGCCTGAACGGTGCCTTCCTGACGGCCGACCTGTTCAACCTGTTCGTGTTCTTCGAGATCATGCTGACCGCTTCCTACGGCTTGCTGCTGCATGGCACGGGCTGGCCACGGGTGCGTTCGGGCATGCACTACATCGCCTTCAACCTGATGGCCTCGCTGCTGTTCCTGCTGGGCGCGGCCATGCTGTACGGCGTGACCGGCACGCTGAACATGGCCGACATGGCGACCAAGATCCCGCTGATTCCGGAAAGCGACCGCGGCCTGCTGCACGCCGGTGCCGCCCTGCTGGCAATGGCCTTCCTGTCCAAGGCCGCGATCTGGCCGATGAACTTCTGGCTGGCGCCGGCCTACTCGGCCGCGAGCCCGGCGGTCGCGGCGCTGTTTGCCGTGATGACCAAGGTCGGCCTGTACGCTCTGCTGCGCCTGTGGACGCTGCTGTTCCCGCCCAGCGCCACCGGCTCCGAACTGTTCGGCAGCGAATGGCTGACCTGGGCCGGCCTGCTCACCATCGGCTTTGCCTCGATCGGCCTGTTTGCCTCGCAGCGTCTGGGCAAGCTGGCCGGCTTCTCGGTGCTGGTGTCGTCCGGCACGCTGCTGGCGGCCTTCGGCTTTGGCCAGGCCACTGTCACCGGCGGCGCGCTCTACTACCTGATCAGCTCCACGCTGGCGATGAGCGCGCTGTTCCTGGTGATCGACCTGATCGAACGCGCGCGCCAGGAAGAAGAAAAAGTCCCGTCCTTCGACCCGGACGAGGAAGGCCTGCCCTTCCCGATCGACATGCTGGAGCCGCCGCCCGAAACCAACCTGGACGAGAAGGAAGAAGCGCTGATCGGCCGCGCCATCCCCGGCGCGATTGCC
Source organism: Ramlibacter sp. (assembly GCA_012729605.1). Classification (GTDB taxonomy): domain Bacteria; phylum Pseudomonadota; class Gammaproteobacteria; order Burkholderiales; family Burkholderiaceae_C; genus Brachymonas; species Brachymonas wangyanguii. Next base: position 4,027 of record JAAYCV010000219.1, read on the forward strand.
GTGCTGGGCGTCTCCTTCATCATGTGCGCGCTGCTGATCGCCGGCCTGCCGCCGATGTCCGGCTTTGTCGGCAAGGTGGTGATGCTGACCGGCCTGATCAACCCGCACGGCATGGGCGTCTACGGTGCCGACATCCCGGTCACGGCCTGGGTGCTGCTGGTGATGATCATCGTCTCCGGCCTGCTCGCCACCATTGCCTATTCGCGCGCCGGCATCCGCTTTTTCTGGGCACCCCAGGACCGGCCAGCCCCCTGGCTGCGCGTGATCGAGATCGTGCCGATCACGGTACTGCTGGGCCTGTGCGTGCTGCTGATCGTGCATGTCGGCTCGGTGCTGCGCTATACCGAGCGCACCGCCCACATGCTGCACGTGCCGACCGCCTATATCGATGCCGTCAAGGCGACGCGCGTCAAGCCGGGCCCGACCTCGCAGCCGCTACCAGCGGCCGTGCCGCATCCGGTTCCAGTGCCGCAGCAACCCGCCGCGTCGGCGCCAGTCATCACGCCGCGCATCGCCCCGGTGCCGATGCCGGCCGCCAGCCCGCCGGCCAGCGTGCCGCCGGCCCTGCCAGGAGCGTCCTCATGATGCGCCGCCTGTTTCCCTCCCCGCTGCTGTCGGCATCGCTGGTCGCGATCTGGCTGCTGATCAACGAATCGCTCTCGGCCGGCAACTGGATCCTGGCGCTGCTGCTGGGCTGGTTGCTGCCGCTGCTGTTTGGTTCGCTGCGCCCGCAGCGCCCGCGTATCCGCCGCCCGCTGCTGCTCACGCGCCTGATCTTTCGGGTCGGCTACGACGTGCTGATCTCGGTAGTCGAAGTCGCCCGGGGCGTGTTCGTCTCCGGCAAGCGCGAACCGAACAGCCAGTTCGTGGTGATTCCGCTGGAGCTGCGTGACCCGAGTGCACTGGCCTCGCTGGCCGTGATCACCACCGTGGTACCCGGCACCGTCTGGTGCGAGCTGGCGCGCGACAGCAGCGCCGTCATGCTGCACGTCTGGGACCTGCAGGACGAAGCCACCTTCATCAAGATGTACAAGACCCGTTACGAGTCTGCCCTGCTGGAGATTTTCCAATGATCGACCTGATGCAATCGATGAATCCGGTGCTGCACGTGGCGCTGCTGTTCACGCTGTTCTGCTACGCGCTGGCGGTCTGCATGGCGCTGTGGCGGCTGCTGCACGGCCCGTCGGCGCAGGACCGCATCCTGGCGCTGGACTATGTCTACATGGTGGCGATGCTGGCGGTGCTGGTACTGGGTATCCGCAACATGAGTACCATGTATTTCGAGGCAGCCCTGCTGATCGCGCTGACCGGCTTTGTCAGCTCGGCCGCACTGGCCAAGTTCCTGCTGCGCGGGGAGGTGATCGAATGAATACGGTCCTGCCCTGGTGGGTCGAGACGCTGGTCTCGCTGCTGCTGGTGGCCAGCGGCATCTTTGCCGTGCTGGCCAGCTGGGGGCTGCTGCAGCTCAAGAGCTTCTTCAAGCGCCTGCACCCGACGGCACTGGTCACCACCGCTGCCGCCTGGTGCGTCACGCTGGCTTCGGTGGTCTATTTCAGCACCGTCAATGCACGGCTGTCGCTCAGCACCTGGCTGATCATCATCATCCTGTCGATTTCGGTGCCGATCACTACCGTGCTGCTGGCGCGCGCTGCCGTGTTCCGGCACCGCCAGGCCGGCGATCCGCGCCTGCCGCAGCCGCTGCTGCGCGGCCGGCAAGCGCAGCAGGAGCAGGAATAAGGGATCAGCGGCCGATGGCTGCGCCGAGGCGTTCCGGCGACACGTAGAACTGGCGGTACTCCTCGAACGGCATGGTGTCGGCCGCCTCGATCGCCTGCTGCTGCGTGACCGATTCGGTGGCCAGGCGGGCAAAATCGGCGCGTTCTTCGGCACTTGGCGGTTGCGCCAGCATGCGCGCACGCACCTCGGCCGAACGCTCGCGCACAAAGGCCACGAAGGTCTGATCGGCCGTTTCCAGCGTACGCGCCAGCACACGCGCCGAAGGCAAGCGTGCGGGATCGTCCAGGCTGGCCTGCGCTGCCGCCAGCGCCTGTGCATGGCTGCTGCCGCCCAACTGCGCATCGAGCTGCTGTGCCAGCGGCTGCATCTCGTCCAGCAGTTGCTGCGCCCATTCGGTCAGCACCACCTCGGTACCGTTGCGCTCCAGGCGCAGGCCCGGTTCACGGCCACGTGCCGCCACCAGCTGCTGGTTGCGTCCGAGCGCCTCAATCTCTTCCAGGCTGTCCGGCGGGCTGTCGCTGAGCAGCGCATGCAGCAGGAATACGTCCAGGAAGCGGATGGTATCCAGATCAATGCCCACATCCAGGAACGGATTCAGGTCCATCAGGCGCACTTCCACGTACTCCACGCCGCGCTCGCGCAGCGCGTGCAGTGGGCGCTCGCCCTGGCGGATCACGCGCTTGGGCCGGATCGTGCCGTAGAACTCGTTCTCGATCTGCAGCAGTGCGGTATCAAGCTGGTTGTAGTCGCCACCCGGGTTGGTGATGCCAATCGCCTCATAGGCCGGGTAAGGCTGCGTCAGCGCCTCGTTCAGCGAGGCGGCATAGCCTTCCAGGCTGTTGTAGCTCACGTGCAGCGACGACTGGGCATCGCTCTGGTAGCCGAGCCGGCCCATGCGCAGCGAAGTCGCATGCGGCAGGTACATGGTCTTGTCGCCCAGCGGCTGCAGCATGTGGTCGCGGCCCTCGACAAAGGTCTTGCACACCGCCGGTGACGCGCCAAACAGGTAGAGCAGCAGGAAGGCGTGGCGGCGGAAATTGCGGATCAGGCCAAAGTAGCCATCGCTGTCCACGCCCGGCAGCGACCAGTTGTAGTGGATGCCAGAAATCGTCTGCATGCGGCGGCCGTAGCGGTGGCCCAGGCCCATGCGGTAGACGCTCTTGGCGCGGCCCACGTTGGAGTTGCCGTAGCGGCCAAGCGGAATCGTCTCGTCGGTCGGCAGGCCACAGGGCATGCTGGCGACCCAGAGCATCTCGTTGCCCTTTTCGGCCAGCACCTGGTACACCTCGCGGTGCACGCGCTCCAGCTCGTCCAGCACCTGTTCGGCACTGGCATGGACGCCGGTGACCAGCTCCAGCTGCGATTCGCTGAAGTCGGTCGTGATATGCGGGTGCGTGAGCGGCGAGCCCAGCTCGGCCGGATGCGGCGTCAGGGCCAATTTGCCATCAGGCAGCGCACGCAGGCTCTCCTTCTCGAGGCCGCGGCGCATGCCTTTCAGCTGCTCAGGGGTCAGTGGCCCCATCTTCTTTTGCAGGTCGGTCATGGTGTTGGGTTGGTGGCTCATGCCACACTTTTTCGAACGTGCGCAACAGTAACACAGGCCGGCCTGGTCTGCTGGCGATCCGGGCATAACTCCACCGAAAGGACTAGCCCTTCCCCACCATCACACGGGCTGGCGCGCGTGGCCTTTTGCCCTATAAATGGGCTATGGAGCAAGCCGCCGTCACCCCCTCTCCCGTACTGCGTGACCGCTTCGGTCGGCAGGTTGATTACGTGCGCGTCTCGGTCACCGACCGCTGCGACCTGCGCTGCAGCTATTGCATGCCACGGCGCTTCCGCGGCTTCGAACAACCCGAGCACTGGCTGAGCTTTGACGAGATCGAGCGCGTGCTGGCGGCCTTTGCCCGCATGGGGACGCGCCGCATCCGCCTGACCGGCGGCGAACCGCTGCTGCGCAAGAACCTGGCCGGGCTGGCACAACGCCTCGCCGCCCTGCCCGGCATCGAGGATCTCTCGCTCACCACCAATGGCACCCAGCTGACAAAGCTGGCGCCCGCCCTGCGCGCCGCCGGCGTGCAGCGGCTCAACGTCAGCCTCGATTCCCTGCGCCGCGACTGCGTGCAGCAGATCACCGGCAGCGATTGCCTGCAGCACGTGCTCGACGGCCTGCAGGCGGCCAAGGCAGCTGGTTTCGAACGCATCAAGATCAATATGGTGCCGCTGGTCGGCGTCAACGATGGCGACATGGAGGCCATGGTCGCCTACTGCATCGAGAACGGTTTCGTGCTGCGCCTGATCGAGGCCATGCCCATGGGCAGCACCGGCCAGGCCAGCAAGGGCATGCCATTGCAACCGTTGCTGCAACGGCTGCAGCAGCAGTTCGGCCTGCTGCCCTGTACCGTACCGCTCGGTGGCGGCCCGGCCCGTTACTGGACCGCACCCGATACCGGCTTCACGCTCGGCCTGATCACCCCCATGTCCCAGCATTTTTGCGCCACCTGCAACCGCGTGCGATTGTCGGTCGATGGCATACTCTATCTGTGCCTGGGACAGGAGCAGCGCGTGGAGTTGCGGCCGCTGCTGCGCGCCGGCTGCACCGATGCCGAACTGGAGGCCACGCTGCGGCAGGCCATCGAACTCAAGCCCGAACAGCACGATTTCCTGCGCCAGCCAGAGAAGATCGTGCGCTTCATGTCCATCACAGGAGGCTGACCATGCCCCAATCCGTAGACCATCTGGTAGAAGGCTTCAAGCGTTTTCAGCACAATTATTTTGGCTCCAGTTCGGTGTTCGACACGCTGCGCGAAGGCCAGCGTCCCAGCACGCTGATCATCGGTTGCTGCGATTCGCGCGTGCACCCGCCCATGCTGACCGACACCGCCCCGGGCGAAGTGTTTACCGTACGCAACGTGGCCAACCTGGTGCCGCCCTGCGAGCCGGACAACCCGCATGCCAGCGTCGCCGCCGCCCTCGAGTTTGCCGTGCTGGCGCTCGAAGTCGAGCACGTGATCGTGATGGGCCACTCCGCCTGCGGCGGCATCCGCGCGCTGATGAACCGCACCGCCATCGCCGATTCCGCACTGGGCAAGTGGCTGGCCGTGGCCGAACCGGCACGCCAGCATGTCTGCCTGCACCACGCCGATGCCAGTGCGCAGGAGCAGCAAAAGCTGGCCGAGCAGGCCGCCATCCTGGTATCGCTCAACAACCTGCTCAGCTACCCCTGGGTGGCAGATCGTGTCGCCGAAGGCAGCCTGGTGCTGCATGGCTGGTATTTCGACCTGCGCGAGGGTGCGCTCTGGGGTTATGACGCCGAGCAGCACGCCTTTACCGCGCTGGTCTGCCCGCTCACCGCCACCGCCCTGGTCGCCGCCTGAGCCGCATGAACCTGTCGAACCTGCCGAGCCGCCACAGTCTCAGTACCAAGCTGATCGTGCTGGCGGTGCTGTGGCTGGTCGTGGCCACGGTGTCCATCGGCTACACGCTGTCGCTGTCCTGGCAGCTGCAGGGCGGCGGTGCCGCCATCAACGATGCCGGCAGCCTGCGCATGCGCAGCTACCACATGCTGGTCATGCTGAGCCAGCAACAGCCGCGTGAAGTCATCGAGGCCGACCAGCGCATCTTCGAGCAGACCCTGAACACCCTGATCGATGGCGATCCGGCACGGCCGCTGATGCTGCCTGACACCCCGGAAATCCAGAGCCTGGCCCAGGTCATCAAGCGCCAGTGGCAGGTTGACATGCTGCCGCTGCTGGAGCCGGTCGGGACGCGTCAGATCGGCCTGGCCACGCTCAATGCCGAAGTGGATCGTTTCGTCGCCAACATCAACCAGCTGGTGCGCCTGATCGAACAGCACAATGCGCAGAACACCGCCATGCTGCGCATGTTCCAGTTCCTGCTGATCGGCATGGCCTTTATCGGCGCGCTGACCATGATCTACATGCTCTACCTGATGGTGATCCTGCCGGTCAGCCAGCTGCACGATGCCACCCTGCGCCTGAGCCAGGGCTCGCTCGATAGCCGCGTCGAACTGGACAGCCAGGACGAATTCGGTGTGCTCGCCACCGGCTTCAACACCATGGCCGAGCACCTGCAGGAACTGCTGCAGGACATGGAGCACAAGGTGCAGGAAAAGACACGGGAGCTGGAAGACAACAACCTGCAACTGCGCACCCTGTACGCCGTTACCACCCTGCTCAACCAGAAGCAGGAGCTGGAACAGGCCAGCAACGGCTTTCTGGAGCAGGTGATGCGACTCACCGGTGCCGAGGCCGGTTTTGTGCGCCTGCTGGATCCGGATCGCGACATGATGGACGTGGTGGCCCAGATTGGCGTCCCCGATGGGCTGCTGCATCAGTCGGACTGCAAGCACACCAGCGGCTGCTATTGCGGCCGCTCGCTGCAGGCTGTGCAGCCAATCACGCTGCACACCAGTACCGAGCGCGTGCTGCAGGACAACGGCGAGCGGCTGCACTGCGCGCGTGCCGGTTTCGAAAGCTTTGCGATTTTCCACGTGCGCACCAACCGGCAGGATCTGGGCATCTACACCCTGTTCTTCCGCCAGGAGCACAACCTGACCGATGACGAGCACAAGCTGCTGGAAGCGCTGGGCAGCCACCTGGGCGTCACCATCAACAACATCCGCCTGGCCGCGCGCGACCGCCAGCTCGCCGTGATGGAAGAGCGCAACCTGATGGCGCAAGGCCTGCACGACAGCATCGCGCAATCGCTCTCCTTCCTGAACCTGCAGGTGCAGATGCTGGAAGCCGCACTCGCCAACGGTGAAAAAGACCAGGTGCAGGAAAACCTGGCCTTCATCCGCACCGGCGTGCAGGAAAGCTACGAGGATGTACGCGAGCTGCTGCTGAACTTCCGCGTGCGCATCAGCAAGCAGGAGCTGCCGGATGCGGTACGTACGCTGCTGCAGCGCTTCGAGCAGCAGACGCGCGTCGCCACCCATCTGGAGCTGGGCGGCGACGGCCTGCCACTGAGCCCGCAGGAGCAGCTGCAGGTCATCTTCATCCTGCAGGAGGCGCTGTCCAACGTGCGCAAGCATGCCCAGGCCAGCCATGTGGATGTGCGTATCCGCAATGATGCCGATCTGGTGATGACGGTGACCGATAATGGACGCGGAATCGATCTGGCTGAAATGGAATCGCGCCAGTCGCGCCACGTGGGCATGTCCATCATGGAAGAACGTGCCCGACGCATCCACGCCAGCATCCGCTTTGATCACATGCCCCAGGGCGGCACGCGCGTCACGCTGCACCTGCCGGAAAAAGAACGCAACGCCACATGACTACCGACACCGCATCCAGCCCGATCCGCATCCTGCTGGTCGATGACCACACGCTGTTCCGCAGCGGCCTGAAGGCGCTGCTGCAGCGCCAGTCCGACTTCCAGGTCGTGGGCGAAGCCGGTGACGGCCTGGAAGGCGTCAAGCTGGCCGACCAGCTGCAGCCCGATGTGGTGCTACTGGATCTGGACATGCCAGTCATGCATGGCCGCGATGCGCTGGCGCAGCTGCTCAACACCCAGCCGCAGCTGGCAGTACTGATGCTCACCGTTTCGGAAGACAGCGAAGACCTGGCCGAGTGCATGAAAACCGGCGCGCGCGGCTATCTGCTGAAAAAGATCGATGCCGATTTCCTGCTCTCCGCCATCCGCCGTGCCGTCGATGGCGACAACGTGCTGTCACCCGAGATGACGGCCAAGCTGGTGCAGCGCCTGCGCGCGCCGGCGGCCAGCAGCCAGGCCCCCGAATACGAATCGCTCACCCCGCGCGAGCGTGAGACCCTCTCCTGGCTGGCCCAGGGCGCCAGCAACAAGCAGATTGCACGCGAGATGGACGTGGCCGAAAGCACGATCAAGGTGCACGTGCAGAACATCCTGCGCAAGCTGAACCTGCACAGCCGTGTGCAGGCGGCCGTCTACGCCGTCGAGAACGGCTTTGACAAGCTGGACCGGGACTGATCCCGGCACCAACTCATCGCGTCAGGCCGGCACCGCCAGGATCACGCTGGAAGCCTTGAACAGCGCGCTGGCCGGCTGGCCCTCGGCCAGCTGCAGCTTGTCGGCGCTCTCCCGGGTCACGATCGCCGCCACCGACTGGCCATGGCCCAGGTCGATAACGACTTCGGTATTCACGGCACCCGGATGCAGACGGCTGATCGTGCCCGACATGCAGTTGCGCGCCGATACCTTCACGCCCTCCATCTCCACGCCCAGCAGGATCGCCGATGCCTTGACCAGCGCCAGTGCCTGCGCGCCCTCGACCAGACCCAGCGCCAGCACGCTGTCATGCGTCACGGTGGCGACAATCTCCTGCCCGCCCGGCAATGCCAGCACCACCTCGTCGTTCACGGCACCGCGTGTGAGCCGTCTTACCGTACCCAGATACTGATTGCGCGCACTCGTCTGCATGGTCATTCTCCTTACCAGTTGATAATCATCGACTAGGCCATTGGCCTGCTGCTCCAGCAGCTGCACAAAGCGCGCGTGCGCCTCCTCCAGCTGGCGGAAGTTGTGGATCAACCGTTCGCCGCGTTCGGTCAGCCGGGTACCGCCGCCGCCCTTGCCACCGGCCACACGCTCCACCAGCGCCTCGCCGGCCAGCTGGTTCATCGCATCGACCGTGTCCCAGGCGTTCTTGTAACTGATGCCAACCGACTTGGCGGCGCGCGTGATCGAGCCATCCGTGGCAATACGCTCCAGCAGCGCCACTTGCTGGGCACCGCCCAGCCGCCTGCCATCCACCGTCATGTCCAGGGAGCCCTGCAGGGCAATGGCAGTTGTCAGGTCATCGGGGGTGGACATGGGGACAGGCTCCGGATTCAGCTGACAGCCTGTGCGACCGTGGGCACCACGGACCGATGCATGGTCGCATCGATGGTACGCGCCGCAGGCTGGATGCCCGAGGATACCACCTGCCCTCCGTCTAGCCGGAACACCTGCTGCCCCAGCAAGCGCGCGTCTTCGGCATCGTGCGTGATCAGCAGCATCGGCAGCTGCAGGCGCTGCTGCAGCTCCAGCAATTCCTCACGCATGCTCTGGCGCAAGTCGGCGTCCAGCGCGGCAAACGGCTCGTCCAGCAGCAGCACGCGCGGATGCCCGATCAACGCACGCGCCAGGGCCACGCGCTGGCGCTGGCCGCCGGACAGCTCCAGCGGATACTGCTGCGCCATGTGCTCCAGCCCCATGGTCTGCAGCCATTGCAGCGCCTCGGCATGTTGCGCGCGGCGCGACGGATTGCGCCAGCCGCGCTGCAGGCCAAAGGCCACGTTCTGCACCACGTTCAGGTGCGGAAACAGCGCATAGTCCTGGAACACGACACCGGTGCGCCGCTGCTGCGGGCTCAGGTTGATACCCTGCGCGGCATCGAACAAGGTCTCGCCGGCGATGCGCACATGGCCCTGATCCGGCTGCATCAGCCCGGCAATCGCCTTCAGCGTCATGGTCTTGCCCGATCCGGAAGGCCCGAGCAGCACCACGCGCTTGCTGTCGGTCTGCAACTGCACCTGCAGCGCAAACGTGCGCTCACCCGAACGCAAGGTCTTGTGAATAGAAAGATCAAACACCATGGCGCTTATCCCTGTCGATGGGTCTGGTGGCCCGGTGCCAGCCGGCCGGCCAGCATCAGCACGGAGATGCAGGTGATCGACGTAATCAGCACCAGCATATTCGCCAGGTCGTCCTGACCGGCCTGCACCGCCTCGTAAATCGCGATCGACAGCGTCTGCGTCTTGCCGGGAATGCTGCCCGCCACCATCAGCGTGGCGCCGAATTCACCCAGTGCCCGTGCAAACGCCATCAGCACGCCCGCCAGAATGCCACGCCAGGCCAGCGGCAGCGTGACACGGAAAAACACCGCCCACTCGCTCAGTCCCAGCACGCGTGCCGCCTGTTCAAGCCGGCCATCGACCGACTCGAAGGCCGCGCGCGCCGGCTTGAACACCAGCGGAAACGCCACCACCGTGGCCGCGACCACCGCGCCCTGCCAGCTGAAGATCAGGCTGATGCCAAAGGTCTCCTTGAGCCAGCCGCCAACCCAGCCACGGCTGCCAAACACCACCAGCAAGTAGTAGCCCAGCACCGTAGGCGGCAGCACCATCGGCAGCGTCAGCACCGTATCCAGCAGATCGCGCCCGGGAAAGCGCTTGCGCGCCAGCAGATAGCCCGTGCCCACGCCCAGCACCAGCCCGCACAGCGTGGCCAGGCCTGCCACCTTCAGCGACAGCAGGATGACCGGCAGGATGGCGCTTTCTTCAGGCACGGATCAGCTCCTGTCTCAGGGCTTGCTGAAACCGTAGCGCTGCAGCACGGCCTGGCCAGCCGGCGACTGCACGTAGCGGATAAAGCGGCGGCCTTCCACCTGCTGCGTGCTCTCCGCCACCGGCGCAATCGGATAGCGGATCACCACGTCCAGCGGCACGGTGTACACGACCTTCACCTTGTCCTTCATGATGGCGGCATCGGTGCTGTAGACCAGTCCGGCATCGACCTCGCCACGCGCCACATAGTCCAGCACCTGACGCACGCTGGTACCGTTGATCAGCTTGGGCTGCACCTGCTTCCACTGCGCCAGGCG
>JAAYCV010000220.1 GCA_012729605.1 Ramlibacter sp.
GCCTACATCGAGATGCGCAGGACGCCGAGTTGAGTCGCGCGCCCTCCTCCTCCCGCCGTGGTGGCGCCGCGCCGCGCAAGCAGGCCGTGCGTGGCAGCGGCGGCCATGTGGCACGCAAGCGCTTCGGCCAGAACTTCCTGTGTGATGGCGGCATCATCGCCGGCATCGTCGATGCGATTGCGCCGCGCGCCGGCGAACCGCTGATCGAGATCGGTCCCGGCCTGGCGGCGCTGACACAACCGCTGGTGGAACGCGCCGGCCAGCTCACCGTGATCGAGCTGGACCGCGACCTGGCGGCGCGCCTGCGCCAGCATCCGCAGCTGGACGTGATCGAATCGGACGTGCTCAAGGTCGATATCTCGGCGCTGGTCGCCGAACGCGGCTGGGAGCGCGTGCGCGTCTGCGGCAACCTGCCCTACAACATCTCCACGCCGATCCTGTTCCACCTGCTTGACCATGTGCAGGTGATCCGCGACCAGCATTTCATGCTGCAGAAAGAAGTGATCGACCGCATGCTGGCCTCGCCCGCCAGCAGCGATTACAGCCGCCTGACGGTAATGCTGCAGTGGCGCTACGCCATGGAGCAGGTGCTGTTCGTGCCGCCGGAGAGCTTTGACCCGCCGCCCAGGGTGAACAGCGCCGTGGTGCGCATGGTGCCGCTGGCCGAGCCACCGCAACTGCACCTGCCGACCTATGCCGGACTGGTGCAATCGGCCTTCAGCCAGCGCCGCAAGCTGCTGCGCCATTCGCTCGGCCACTGGCTGGAACAGCACGGCTTTGCCGGCGAGTTTGACCTGCAGCGTCGCGCCGAGGAAGTGCCGGTGCACGAATACGTGGCGCTGTCCCAGCACCCATCGCTGCAACCAGCAGCCTGATCGCAGCCAAAAAACAGCCCGTCGTCATGACGGGCTGTGGGTTTAGAGCATGTGCTGCAGGAAGGCGCGTGCGCGCGGGTGTTGCGGATCGCGGAAAAAATCCTGCGCCGGCCGGTCTTCGGCGATCACGCCCTGATCCATGAACAGCACACGGTGCGCGACCTCGCGCGCAAACGCCATCTCGTGTGTCACCACCAGCATCGTCATGTGTTCGGCTGCCAGCTGGCGCATGGTGCGCAGCACTTCGCCGGTCAGCTCCGGGTCAAGTGCACTGGTGGGCTCATCGAACAGCATCAGCGCCGGCTGCATCGCCAGCGCGCGCGCAATCGCCACGCGCTGTTTCTGGCCGCCAGAAAGGCGGTTCGGATAGGCATCGCGCTTGTCACTCAGGCCGACCTTGTGCAGCAGCTCCTCGGCCTGCGGCACGATCTGCTCGCGCTTCAGGCCCTTGACCGTCATCGGGGCCTCGATCAGGTTCTGCAGCACCGTCATGTGCGGGAACAGGTTGAAATGCTGGAACACCATGCCGGTGCAGGCACAAATGCGGCGCACCTGGCGCTCGTCCGGGTAGCGCGCCTTGCCGGCGGCATCGTTCTCGACCAGAGTCTGGCCGGCGATGACGATACGACCCTGCTCCACCGTTTCCAGGTGGTTCAGGCAGCGCAGCAGCGTCGACTTGCCGGAGCCGGAAGAGCCGAGAATGGCAATCACCTCGCCCGGCTGCACCCGCAGCGACACGCCACGCAGCACATGGTTGTCGCCAAAGCGCTTGTGCACGCCTTCCAGCAGCAGCGCCGGCTGGGCCTCCTTACTGGTCTTGTCGGGCATAGCGTTGCTCCAGGCGCTGGAAGATCCAGGTCAGCACCAGTGTCATGATCAGGTAGAACAGCGCCGCCACGATGAAGGGCGTGACGGTGAACTCGCGCTGCACGATGTTGCGGGCGGCGCGCAGCAGGTCATTCAGTGCCAGCACGTAGATCAGCGCCGTGTCCTTGACCAGCGTGATGGTCTCGTTGCTCATGGGCGGCAGGATGTGGCGCACCATCTGCGGAAGCACGATGCGGCGCATGGTCTGGCCGTAGCTCATGCCCAGCGACTTGGCGGCCTCGTACTGGCCGCGGTCCACGCTCTGGATGCCGGCGCGGAAGATCTCGGCAAAATAGGCGGCAAAGTTGAGCGCAAATGCCACCACCGCTGACGGGAAGTCCGGCAGCCTGACACCGATTACCGGCACAAACGGCAGCGCAAAGTAGATGAACAGCAGCTGCAGCATCAGCGGCGTGCCGCGCATCAGCCAGATATAGCCACTCACCGCCTGGCGCACCACGGCAAAGCGCGACATGCGCAGCAGCGCCAGCACCAGCCCCAGCGGAATCGCCAGGATCAGGGTGATGAAGAACAGCTGGAGGGTGGTGCCCGCGCCTTCGAGCAGCGGGGGCAGCATGTTGAGGATGTTATCCATGCCGGATCAGCAGATCAGCCGCAGGCCACATGCAGGTAGCGCATGTGGCCGGCAGGAATCGCCAGCAGCTTACTGCTTGGCTTCGGCGAACCACTTGTCGTAGATGGTCTTGGCGGAACCGTCGGCAACCATGGCGTCCAGCGTCTGGTCCAGCTTGGTCAGCAGCTCGGCATCGTCCTTGCGCACTGCCACGCCGTAGTCTTCGCTGCCGAAGTTGTCTGCCAGCACGCGGTACTCGCCCGGCTTCTTGCTGGTGTAGTAGCGGCCGACCACTTCGTCCACCACCACGGCGTCCAGACGGCCGGTGGTCAGGTCCATCAGCGCGGCAACGTTGTCACCGAACTTCTTCAGCTCCTTGATGTCCTTGGCAAGCGGATCCTTCTGCACCGCTTCCACGGCCGTGCTGCCGTCCTGGACGCCCACCACCTTGCCAGCCAGCTCGGCCTTGGCCTGGATCGGCGACTTTTCGGTCACGATCACGATTTGCTGGTTCTGCATGTAGGGCTTGGTGAAGTTGACGTTCTTCTTGCGCTCTTCGGTGATGGTCATGCCGTTCCACAGCAGGTCCACGCGCTTGCCGTTGAGCTCGGCTTCCTTGGCGCTCCAGTCGATCGGCTTGAATTCCATTTCCACGCCCATGCGCTTGCCGGCCTCACGCGCCAGATCCAGGTCGTAGCCGACCAGCTCGCCCTTCTCGTCACGGAAACCCATGGGCGGGAAGTTGTCGTCCAGGCCCACCACGATCTTGGCCGGCAGGCCAGCGGCGGCAGAGGCTGCGCTGCCGGCAGCAGCCGGAGCATCCGGCGCAGACTTGCTGCAGCCCCACAGCAGGGCGGCGGCAGCAACGGAGGTCATCAGGGTACGGACGGAAAAAAGGCGACGATTCATGACGTGTTTCGTAAAAATTCTTGACAGAAAGATCGAATGATAAACGCTATCGCTCGATGCTGCATCAGCAAAAAGGCGAATGCCCACGCGGACATTCGCCTTCACGGGCTAGCCTGTGACCGGAATCACGGCTTCATGGAGCCGGTCTTCTCGAAGCGCTCGTGCCAGGACAGGGCTTCGGTCAGGATGTGCGGCGTGTGCTTGCCAGGCGACTCGCGCAGCGAACGCTGGTAGTAGTCCAGCAGCTGGTCACGGTAGTCAGGGTGCGCACAGTTCTTGATCACCAATTCGGCACGCGCCTTGGGCGCCAGGCCGCGCAGGTCGGCCAGACCCTGTTCGGTCACCAGCACCTGCACGTCGTGCTCGGTGTGGTCCACGTGGCTGACCATCGGCACGATGCAGGAGATCTGGCCGTTCTTGGCGGTGGACGGCGTCATGAACACGGAGATATAGGCGTTGCGGGCGAAGTCGCCGGAACCACCGATACCGTTCATGATGCGCGTGCCCATGATGTGGGTGGAGTTGACGTTGCCGTAGATGTCAGCCTCGATCATGCCGTTCATCGCCAGGATGCCCAGGCGGCGGATCACTTCCGGGTGGTTGGAGATTTCCTGCGGGCGCAGCAGGATCTTGCTGCGCAGCATGTCGATGTTCTCTTCAAAGTACTTCAGGCCGTTTTCGCTCAGGCTGATGGCGGTGGCAGACGCGTGGCGCAGCTTGCCGGAGGCAATCATGTCCAGCATGCCGTCCTGCAGCACTTCGGTATAGGCCGTCATGTCTTCGAAGGAGCTCTTGTTCAGGCCATCCAGCACCGCGTTGGCGATGTTGCCGACGCCGGATTGCAGCGGCAGCAGGCTGGCCGGCAGACGGCCCTTCTTGACTTCGCTCTTGAAGAACTCGACCAGGTGGCCGGCGATCATCTCGGACTGCGCGTCCGGCGCGGAGAAGGCGGTGTTGCGGTCGGGGGCATCGGTTTCGACCACGGCCACGACCTTGTTCGGGTCCACGCGCAGATAGGGATCACCGATGCGGTTGTCGCTGTGCGTCATCGGGATCGGCAGGCGGTGCGGCGGCAGCTGGGTGCCGTAGTAGATGTCGTGCATGCCGCGCAGCGCCATGCTCTGGCGGCTGTTCACCTCCAGGATGATCTTGTCGGCCTGGTCTAGCCAGGTCTTGTTGTTGCCGATGGAAGTGGATGGCACCAGCGAGCCGTCTTCCAGCACCGCAGCAACTTCAACCAGCGCCACATTCAGGCCGCCATAGAAGCCGAACCAGACATACTGCGCCACGTGCGACAGGTGGATGTCGGCGTACTGCATGGTGCCTTCGTTGATCTTCTGGCGGCAGATCGGGTCGGACTGGTAGGGCAGACGCATCTCGATGCCGTTGGCCTTGGCCAGTGCACCGTCCAGCTCGGGAGCGGTGGAGGCACCAGTCCAGACGCCGATGCGGAAGGGTTCGCCGCGTGCCTGCGCAGCCTCGATCTGGGCAGCCAGTGCATAGGGCACGACCTTGGGCTGGCCAGAGCCGGTAAAGCCGCTCATGCCGACGTTGTCGCCATGCTTGATGAAACGGGCGGCCTCTTCGGCGGACATGATCTTGTCGCGGAAGGCCTGGTGCATTACTCGGGAGGAAGTCGTCATACTGGCGTGTCTTTCAATCAGGGTGAAAAACATGCCGCTGCACTTGTCTCCTGATGCCAGGGTGCAGGCGGCATGGTGCGGAATCTGCGCAGGCACTGGCGGGTTGTTTCAGCCACCAGATTGTCGCCAGGCAGACAATCCCGGTTTACGGTACGCGCAACCGTACGGGTAAACCCTGAAGCATTGTACGCCCTGAACGTGACAAATGCATGTTTTTGCTGCACGTACGCTTCCGATGGCAGCAAAAACAAGGGCAGCCCGCAGGCTGCCCCCTATGTGAAAGCGCGATCGCTCAGATGCGCATCGGCATGACCACGTACTTGAACTGGTCGTCATCGGGAATCGTGACCAGCGCCGAGCTGTTGTTGTCCTGCAGCGCGATCTGCACCATGTCCTGGCCCATGTTGCCAAGCACGTCCATCAGGTAGGTGACGTTGAAGCCGATCTCGATCGGGTTGCCGGCGTAGTCGATGTCGAGTTCGTCCACCGCCTCTTCCTGCTCGGCGTTGTTGCAGGCAATGCGCAGCGTGGCGTTGTCGAAGTTGAGGCGCACGCCCTTGAACTTCTCGCTGGTCAGGATGGCGGTACGCTGCAGCGCGGCCAGCAGCGGCGCGCGGCCCAGCGTGACCAGGTTGCCATGGTCGCGCGGTATGACGCGGTTGTAATCGGGGAACTTGCCCTCGACCAGCTTGCTGACGAATTCCATGCCGCCAAAGCTGAACTTGGCCTGGTTGCCGGCAAACTGCATGTCGATGGCACCGTCGGCATCGGACAGCAGGCGCTGCAGTTCCAGCACGGTCTTGCGCGGCAGGATCACTTCCTGCTTGGGCACTTCGTTCTCGAGCGTGGCGCTGGCATAGGCCAGGCGGTGGCCGTCAGTGGCGACCAGGCCCAGCTTGTTGCCTTCGGCGACGAACAGGATGCCGTTGAGGTAGTAGCGGATATCGTGCACCGCCATGGCAAACGAGACCTGCGACAGCAGCTGCTTGAGCACCTTTTGCGGCACGCTGAACTGCGGGCCGAAGTTGGCCGCCTCCTGCACCAGCGGGAAGTCCTCGGCCGGCAGCGACTGCAGCGTGAACTTGCTCTTGCCACCCTTCAGGATCAGCTTGTTCTGGCTGGCCTCCAGCGTGACGATCTGGTCCGCCGGCATGGTGCGCAGGATGTCGATCAGCTTGCGCGCGCCCACCGTGGTGCTGAACTCGCCGGCATCGCCACCCAGTTCGGCCACGGTGCGGATCTGGATCTCCAGGTCGCTGGTGATGAGCTGGAGCATGTCATCCTGCTTGCGCAGCAGCACGTTGGCCAGGATCGGCAGGGTATGGCGACGCTCGACAATGCCGGCTACGGATTGCAGGGCGCTGAGGACCTGGGCCTGGGGTGCTTTGAAGACTTGCATGATGCCTCTGGATATTGTTGGGCAGTTCCGCTGACGCAGAGGACACTGCCGTGTGACGCGCAGCGGACTGCCAATATTTCGGGAATATTGTGCCTGATTGTATGTCAAGCGTAGCCCTGGCTACGCTTGCCCTGTTCAGCGGCTGGGTTCGCGCATCAGCACGAATTCTTCCGCTGCCGTCGGGTGTACGGCAATGGTGCGGTCAAAATCGGCCTTGCTCGCGCCGCAGGTCACCGCCACGGCCAGGCTCTGGATGATTTCCGGCGCATCGGCACCGACCATGTGCGCGCCCAGCACCTTGTCGGTGTCGGCATCGACGACCAGCTTCATGTAGCTGCGGCTGCTGCCATCGACAAAGGCATCCTTCATCGGACGGAAATCGCTCTCGAACACGCGGATGGGGCCTTTTTCTGCCGCCTGCGCTTCGGTCAGACCAACCGTGGCCATGGGCGGATCGGTGAACACGGCGCTGGCGACAATGCTGTGGTCGACACGGCGCGGCGTGTTGCCAAACACCGATTCGACCATGGCGCGGCCTTCGGCAATGGCGACCGGGGTCAGGTTGACGCGATCGGTGACATCGCCCACGGCCCAGATATGCTCCACGCTGGTGCGGCTGTCGGCATCGACCGGAATCGCGCCCTTCTTGTTCACGCTGATGCCGACACTTTCCAGACCGATGCCCTGGGTGTTGGGGCTGCGGCCGGTGGCGTTGAGCACCGCCGCCCCACGCAGCTGTTCACCGCCTTCCAGGTGCAGCACGAAAGCATCGCCGTCACGCTCGAGCTTTTGCGGTGCATGGCCACTGTGCAGCTGCACGCCCTTGGCCTGCAGCGCCTGTGCCACGCGCTGGCGCAAGTCCTCGTCAAAGCCGCGCAACGGCAGGTCGCCACGGTAGACCAGATGCACCTGGCTGCCCAGGCGCGTCATGATGCTGGCAAATTCGACCGCGATAAAGCCGGCGCCGACCACCAGCAGGGTCTCGGGCACCTCGCGCAGGTCCAGGATCTCGTTGGAGGTCATGGCCTGCTCCAGGCCCGGAATCGTATCGGTATTGGGGTGGCCGCCGGTGGCGATCAGGATATGGCGCGCGGTATGGCGCTGGCCGTCGATCTCGACCGTGTGCGGGCCAACGATGCGCGCGTGGCCACGTACCAGCGTCACGCCGGCACGCTCCAGCATGCCTAGGTAGATGCTTTCCAGCCGGTCCAGTTCGGCGGCCTTGGTATCGGCCCAATTGGCCATGTCGAACACCGGATCGGAGAAGGACCAGCCGTAGCCGCGCGCATAGTCAAAGCTGTCGGCAAAGCTGGCGGCGTACATCATCAGCTTCTTGGGCACGCAGCCGCGGATCACGCAGGTGCCGCCAACGCGGCTGTTTTCGGCGATCAGCACCCTGGCACCCAGCGCAGCGGCACGGCGCGAGGCGGCCACGCCGCCGGAGCCGGCACCCAGGGTGATCAGATCGTAGTCGTAGGCGGTGTCTGTGCTCATGCGAGTGTTCCTTGCTGTTGCGGATATGGCCCTGATTATGCTTGCTTGTCGCCAGCCGTGCCGCCAGAGTACCGCCATGGCAGCTGCGGGTATCGGCCCATGGCGGGATCGGTTCACCTATAGTGGAATCATCACGACAAGGAGGTTTACCCATGAGCGATAGCAAAATCACCGAAGTCCTCAACCTCAAGCAGCTGCTGTCCTACCAGGATCGCGCGGTGGTCAGCCGCATGCTGGTAAAAAACGCATCCGGCAGCGTGACCCTGTTTGCCTTTGACGGCGAGGAAGGCCTGAGCGAACACACTGCGCCCTATGACGCGCTGGTGATTGGTGTGGAAGGCCGCGCCGAGATTCCGGTCGCTGGCGTGCCGCATATCGTGGGCGAAGGCGATTCGCTGCTGATGCCGGCGAACATCCCGCATGCGGTGAAGCCGCTGGGTGGCTTCAAGATGCTGCTGGTGATGATCAAGGAGAAGCCGCCGGCGGAGTGAGGTTCAGACCTGCGGGAACTCAGGCGATGGCCTGGATCCCGTTTTTCTGCACGATGGTGAGCAGGCGCAAGGCCGGCCCGCCCGGCTTCTTGACGCCGCGTTCCCAATCCGAAATCAGGTTGCGGCTGACGTTGAGATAGCGTGCAAACACGGGTTGCGACAGTTGCTCGCGCTCACGCAGGGCGCGGATATCCTCGGGTGCCATGGGCAGCACCGGCGACAGGCAGGCTTCATCGAACTCGCGCAGGGTACGCTTGTCGATTGCGCCGATGTCATGCAGGGCTTCGAGGGATTCGTGCAGGGCGGCGAGTGCATCACTGCGGTATCGTTTAGTCATGGCGGTTGATCTCCGTGAACTTGCCGATGCGGATCAGGCTGTCCAGCTGCTGGTCTGACAAGCCAAGCATATGAACGGCCGCCTTCTTGTACTGGGTGGTTTCATGCACATCCAGGTTGTCACGATCACTTTTTGCAAAGCCATACATGAAAATCGCCCGTGTTGCCGTCCGGTACAGGATGATGGTGCGATAGCCGCCTGATGCGCCCTGCCCTTGCCGGGCTACACGCTGCTTGATCACATTACCGCCCAACACCGCATCTACCAGACCTTGCTCTGCGCGCATGACGGCATGCACCAGCACTTGATCCGTGATGTCCTCCTTGCGCGCAAAGCGATGAA
>JAAYCV010000221.1 GCA_012729605.1 Ramlibacter sp.
CTGCCCGGACGTACCGGCCCCTGATCGGGCACCCGCACATCGGCCGGAATATCTTCCAGATACAGTGCCGATCGGATAAAGGTACGCAGCGAATGCACCAGCGCAGCCAGCCGCACTGGCCGGCCATCGACCATGTCCTGCGCCGCCTTGGCCGCCAGCCGCACCTGTTCTTCCGTGCCCAGCAGGATGATGTCGGACAGCGCCGCCTCGACCGCATCACGCGTGCGGCGCCGGCGTTCGGCAATCGTGTCCGGCACCGGGCCCCACTCGTGATCTTGCAGCTCCTCGACCAGATCCAGCTCGCTGCGGACGGCCTGCGGCGCAGCTGCCTGCACCGCATCCTGTTCGCGTTTGTGGCGCGGATCGACCGTCAGGTCACCGGTAAACGAGCCGCCCAGCGTCTTGTAGGCGGCAATCAGGGTGCGCAAGCGTTCGTTGATCTGGCGGTTCTCGCGTTCGCGCTTGCGCTGGATGGTCTGCATGAACACCAGCCGGATGCCGATCATCAGCAGCGTCATCACCAGCAGGCTGATGATGGTGCCGAGAAAGCCCTGCCAGGAACTGAAGTCGATAAAGCTGCGCATGCACGATCCCCGAGTGACAAACGAAAAAGGCGACCGGAAACCGGTCGCCCCCGTGTGCAGGCATCATGCCATGCACGGCGCAGTCAGGCTGTCAGACCAGGCCGCAGCCTGTGCCTGACGCCGCAGGGTCAGGCGCGCTCGCCGACCCAGCCGGCCACGCTCTCCAGCGCTGCCTGCAGGCCAGCCGGGTTGGTACCGCCGGCCATCGCCATGTCGGGCTTGCCGCCCCCCTTGCCACCGACCTGGCTGGCGACAAAGTTGACCAGCTCGCCGGCCTTGATCTTGCCGATGCTGTCCTTGGTGACACCGGCGGCCAACTGCACCTTGTCGCCATCGACCGCGGCCAGCACGATGGCGGCGGTCTTCAGCTTGTCCTTGAGCTTGTCCATGGTCTCGCGCAGGGTCTTGGCATCGGCACCATCGAGCTGGGCGGCCAGCACGCGGATGCCCTTGACCTCGACCGCGCTGTTGGCCAGCTCGTCGCCCTGGCTGGAGGCCAGCTTGCCCTTGAGCGCGGCGATTTCCTTCTCCAGCGTCTTGACCTGGTCTTGCACCTGGCTGATGCGGCCCAGCAGCTCGGCCGGCGGCGTCTTCAGCGCTCCGGCAGCGTGTTCGACAGTCCTTTCCAGATCCTGCAGGTAGGCCAGCGCGTTCTGGCCGGTGACGGCCTCGACGCGGCGCACGCCGGAGGCGACACCGCCTTCAGCGACGATCTTGAACAGGCCGATATCGCCGGTGCGGTGCACATGGGTGCCGCCGCACAGCTCGACCGAGCTGCCGATATCCAGCACGCGGACTTCATCGCCATATTTTTCGCCGAACAGCATCATGGCGCCGGTCTCGCGTGCAGCGTCCATGTCCATCAGGCGCGCCTGGGTGTCGGTGTTGGTCAGGATCTCGGCGTTGACCTTGGCCTCGATAGCGGCAATCTGCTCGTCAGTCAGCGGCGCGTTGTGGGCAAAGTCGAAGCGGGTGCGCTCGGCGTTGACCAGCGAACCCTTCTGCTGCACGTGGCTGCCCAGCACTTCGCGCAGCGCCTTGTGCATGATGTGGGTGACGCTGTGGTTGCGCATGGTGGCTTCACGCAGCGCCGGGTTGACCTGTGCCAGCACGCGGTCGCCAACCTGCAGCTTGCCTTCGGTCATGACGCCGTGGTGGCCGGGCACATCGGTCTTGACCTTCAGCGTGTCCTCGACACGGAAGGCGCCGCAGAAATCGGCTTCGCCAGCGGTGTTAACGGTAGCGAGCACGCCCTGGTCACCGACCTGGCCGCCGCTTTCGGCGTAGAACGGGGTGACGTCGAGTACCACCACGCCGGCCTGGCCTTCTTCCAGCTGCTGCACCGGTTCGCCATCGGCGTAGAGCGCCTGCACCGTGGCCTGGCCCGTCAGGGTGTCATAGCCGGTGAAAGTGCTGGCCGCACCCTGGTAATCCAGCAGCTTGCCCATCTTGAACTTGCCGGCAGCGCGCGCAGTGTCCTTCTGCTCCTGCATGGCTTCGTCAAAGCCGGCTTCATCGACCGTGACGCCGCGCTCGCGGCAGACGTCCTGCGTCAGATCCAGCGGGAAGCCGTAGGTATCGTGCAGCTTGAAGGCGACATGGCCGGGCAGTTCGCGGCGGCCGGCGATCAGGGCGTCGTCCAGGATCTCCATGCCTTTTTCCAGCGTCTCGAAGAAGCGCTCTTCCTCGGTACGCAGCGCATCGGTGATCAGCTGCTGCTGTTCGCGCAGGCGCGGGTAGGCATCGCCCATGAGCTCGACCAGCACCGGCACCAGCTTGTGGAAGAACGGCGTCTTCTGGCCCAGCTTGTAGCCGTGGCGGATGGCGCGGCGGATGATGCGGCGCTGCACGTAGCTGCGGCCCTCGTTGCCGGGCAGCACACCATCGCTGACCAGGAAGGCGGTGGCGCGGATGTGGTCGGCAATGACCTTGAGCGAGGGGTTGGCCAGGTCAGCGCAGCCGGTTTCGCGCGCGGCGGCGCGGATCAGGGCATCGAACAGGTCGATCTCGTAGTTGCTGTGCACGTGCTGCATGATGGCGGCGATGCGCTCCAGGCCCATGCCGGTATCGACGCAGGGAGCCGGCAGCGGCGTCAGGCTGCCGTCCTCGTGCATCTCGAACTGCATGAACACGTGGTTCCAGATCTCGATGAAACGGTCGCCGTCCTCGTCCGGGCTGCCCGGAGGGCCGCCGGGGATATGGTCGCCGTGGTCGTAGAAGATCTCGGAGCACGGGCCGCAGGGACCGGTATCAGCCATCATCCAGAAGTTGTCCGACTTGTACTTGCCACCCTTGTTGTCACCGATGCGGATGATGCGCTCTGCCGGCAGGCCGATGACGTTCTTCCAGATGTCGTAGGCTTCATCGTCGTCCTGGTAGACGGTGGCCAGCAGGCGTTCTGCCGGCAGGCCGTAGACCTGCGTCAGCAGCTCCCAGCCCCACTGGATGCTTTCCTTCTTGAAGTAGTCGCCAAACGACCAGTTGCCCAGCATCTCGAAGAAGGTGTGGTGGCGTGCGGTGTAGCCGACGTTTTCCAGGTCGTTGTGCTTGCCACCGGCACGCAGGCAGGCCTGTACGCTGGCCGCGCGCACGTAGGGGCGCTTGTCCGTGCCCAGGAACACCTCCTTGAACTGCACCATGCCGGAGTTGGTGAACATCAGCGTCGGGTCATTGCCCGGCACCAGCGGGCTGGAAGGCACTACCGTGTGGCCCTTGCTGGCAAAGAAGTCGAGGAAGCTCTTGCGGATTTCCGCAACCGTCATTTTCTGGGGGGAAGTCATGCTTGCGTGCCACCCGGCTGGGGCGGCTGGTAAAAGTGAAAAAATCGCTGTCCAGATTATAGGTGTCGCTGCATTCTGTTGCATGCCGCGGGAGCAGCCTATAATGCCAGTCACGCACAGGTGTCCTGCGGCTGCAATGCCACAGGATGAAACGGGAAACTGGTACGGCTTCGGCCCAGTCCAGTGCTGCCCCCGCAACGGTATGTCAGCCAAGCCTGCCGCAACACGCCACTGGTCCTTGAACCGGGAAGGTGCTGCAGGCCGTCACACGACACTGACAAGCCCGGAGACCGGCCTGCGCGATCCAGGTTTGTCAGCGTTGCGGTGGGCGATGCGGGCGGCAGTGCACGTGCGCGTCCCCGCGTCTTGCGTGCCTCTCTCCCCTCCTTCATCACGACTGTGACAGACAGTCTGCCAGCCCCGCTGGCAACTCTCGTCAAGGCGATGCATCAGGAGGAAACCATGCACATCGAACCCGGCATTCTTGCCGCCACCAAGCTCTCTTTTGCCACCATTGCCGCCAGCGGCATGCTGCTGGCCTACGCCCCGCGCCTGCTGAAGCAGCCCACGCTGCTGCTGCGCACCCTGCTGGCCGCCAGCTTCTTCTCGCTGTTCATGCAGCTGTTCCACATGCCGGTCGGGGCCTCCGAGTTGCACTTTGTCGGCGCCATGCCGATCTACCTGCTGCTGGGTTTCGTGCCGACGCTGTTCGGCTTTGCCTTTGGCCTGCTGCTGCAGGGTCTGCTGTTTGATCCGCAGGACCTGGTGCACCTGGCAGTGAACGCGCTGTCGCTGATGGTGCCGCTGGCCGTGGTGCACTACGGCATTGGCCAGCGCATTGGCCGCCAGTTCAGCGTGGCCAATATCGTCAAGCTGGATGCGCTGTTCTACGCCGGCGTGACGCTGATGGTCGGCTTCTGGCTGCTGCTGGGCGAGCAAGCCACGCCGCTCGCCCACTGGGCGCAGTTTGCCGCCTCCTACATGGCGCTGGTGCTGCTGGAGCCGCTGGTGACGCTGGCCGTGCTGCGCCTGGCCAGCCTGTTCCGTGACAGCAACTGGGCACGCCTGTGCCTGGACGAACGCGTCACCACCACTACCGCCTGATTCCCTGATTGCCGCTTTCTGGCCGGCCTGTTGCTACAGGCCGGGCTGCGGCATGCCCTGTTGACGGATATTTCCCATGCCAACTCCCCCTACCCCGGGCCAGGTCTGCTTCGTCGGTGCCGGCCCTGGCGACCCGGAACTGCTCACGATCAAGGGCCGCGACCTGATCGCCCGGGCCGGCGCCATTCTCTATGCCGGCTCGCTGGTCAGCGAAGCTGCCACGCGCTGGGCACCGCCCGGCTGCACGATTGCCGACAGCAAGGACATGACGCTGGAGCAGATCTGCGCCTGGCTGATCGCGCAGGCCCGGCAGCACGCCACCGTGGTGCGCTTGCAGACCGGCGATCCTTCACTCTACGGCACGCTGATCGAGATGGTGCAGCCCCTCGATACCGCCGGCGTGCCGGTACTGGTGGTACCGGGCGTGACCTCGGCCATGGCGAGCGCGGCCACGGCGGTGGAGAGTTTCACCCTGCCCGAAGTCACGCAGACCGTGATCCTGACCCGCATTGCCGGCCGCACGCCGATGCCCGAGGGCGAAAGCCTGCGCGAGCTGGCGGCGCACCGCTGCACGCTTTGCATCTACCTGTCGATCACGCTGCTGCACACCTTGCAATCCGAGCTGCGCGCCGCCGGCTGGCCGGAAGACGCGCCGATGCTGGTGGTGCACAAGGCGAGCTGGCCAGGCGAGGAAAAAATCCTGCGCGGTACGCTGGCCACGATCAAGGACATCTGCCGCGAGGCCGGTGTCGTCAGCCAGAGCATGGTCATTGCCAGCCCGGCACTGGGTGCGCGCCACTGGCCGGAACTGGCCAAGTCGAAGCTGTACGACGCCAGCTTCAGCCACCGTTTTCGCCGCGCCAGTGCGCCGGCACCCGCTTCCCCGGAGACCCCGACATGACAACCACCCTGCTGCTGGTCGGCCACGGCTCGCGCGATGCCGATGGCAATGCCGAAATCGAACAATTTGCACAACAGTGGCGGCAACGCCAGCCCGGCTGGCACATCGAACTGTGCTTTATCGAGTTTGCCGAGGTGCTGCTGGACACCGGGCTGGACCGCGCGGCCCGGCTGGCACAGGCCGGTAACGGCAAACTGCTGGTGCTGCCGCTGATCCTCAACGCCGCCGGCCATGTGAAAGGCGATATCCCCTACGCCATTGAGCAGGCTCGGCTGCGCCATCCACAGGTGCAGTTCGATTACGCACCGCATCTGGGTGCCGGCGAGGCGGCGCTGGCCATGCTGCAGCGCCAGCTGCGCCAATGCATGCAACGGCTGGACATGCCGGATCCGCGCAACACCGGCGTGATCCTGCTGGGACGCGGCTCCAGCGACCGCCAGCCCAACGGCGAGGTCGCCAAGCTGGCGCGCTGGCTCTGGGAAAGCGCGCAGCACGAGCTGGTGGACGTGGCCTTTACCGGCATCACCCATCCGCGGCTGGAGCGTGCGGTGCAGCGCCAGGTCATTCTGGGCATGACGCAGGTCGTGATCCTGCCCTACTACCTCTACACCGGCACGCTGGTCAAGCGCATCCAGCGCCAGCTGCAGCACCTGCGTGTGCAGTACCCGCAGATCCGTTTCGCGCTGGGCCATTACCTGGGCTTCGAGCCGGAGATCTTTGCGCTGCTGGAACAGCGCGTGGAGCGCTGGCAGCGCGGTGCACCGCATGCCACGGTGCGCTACGACGTCAGCGGCCATGTGCCGCACCACCATCACGGGCACGACCATGCGCACGAACACGCCCATCACGATCACCACCACGGGCATGCGCATGCTCACGCCGAAACCGCGCACTGAACCATGTCTACCGTCAACACCATCACCGAACAGCTGACGCGCGCCGGCCAGGCGATCGAGCACGACAGCTTTGCTATCATCGACCAGGAAGTCGGCCCGCATGGCTACACGCCGCAGCAGTGGCCGATCGTGCGGCGCATGATCCACGCCAACGCGGATTTCGATTTCAACGGCCTGACGCGTTTCCATCCCGATGCGGTGCGCGCCGGCCTGCAGGCCATGCTGCGCGGCGGCACGCCCATCGTGGCCGATGTGGAGATGATCTGCGTCGGTCTGTCGAAGCCGCGACTGGCGCACTTCGGCATGATGACCCACCAGTTCATCAGCGATGCCGACGTGATCGCGCAGGCGCGCGCCGAGGACACGACGCGTGCGGTGCAGGCGATGCGCAAGGCGCAGCGGCTCGGCCTGCTGGATGGCGCGATCATCGGCATCGGCAATGCGCCGACGGCGCTGATCGAGCTGGTGCGGCTGATCCGCGAGGACGGCGTGCGTCCGGCGCTGGTGGTCGGCATGCCGGTCGGTTTTGTCAGCGCCGCCGAAAGCAAGGCGCTGATGGCCGGGCTGGATAGCGTGCCCTGGATCGTGATCGATGGCCGCAAGGGTGGCTCGACGCTGGTGGTAGCCGCACTGCATGCGCTGCTGGCGCTGGCCGAAGCGCAACAAAAGCAAGGCTGACCGATGGCCATGGCCGACAAGCCCGCCAAGGGCACCCGTACCGGCTTTACCACCGGCGCCTGCTCGGCGGCCGCAGCGCGCGCCTGTGCCATTGGTCTGCTCGACGGCCAGGTGCCGGGCCAGGTCTGCAGCCTGCTGCCGAATGGCGATCGCGTGCGCTTTGCCGTAGGCGATGGCCGGGTCGGCGGCGACGGCCTGCAACGCACGGCACACGCCTACGTCGAGAAGTTTGCCGGCGACGATCCGGACTGCACCGACCGGGCACACCTCACGGTGGATCTGCGCATCCTGCCCGGCTGCGCCGGTGAAGTGCGTTTTCATGCCGGCGCGGGTGTCGGCACCGTCACCATGCCCGGCCTGGGCCTGGACGTGGGCGGCCCGGCGATCAATCCGGTGCCGCGCCAGAACATCGCCGACAACCTGCGCGAAGTGGCCGCGCCGCTGCTGGCGGAGCACGGGCTGGACGTGACGATCAGCGTGCCGGATGGCGAGCAGATGGCGAAAAAGACCACCAATGCGCGACTCGGCATCCTCGGCGGCATCAGCATTCTGGGCACGACCGGCATCGTGAAGCCCTACTCCACCAGCGCCTGGCGTGCCAGCGTGGTGCAGGGCATCCAGGTGGCAGCCACGCTGGACCACGGCGTGGTGGCACTGACCACCGGCGGCCGCACCGAGAGCTTTGCCATGCAGACCTTGCGTCAGGATCAGCCGGATCTGCCGGCGGCCTGTTTTGTGCAGATGGGCGACTTCCTGCGCTATGCACTCGATGAAGTGGTGGCGCAAGGCATTCCGCTGGTGGTACTGGGCGTGATGGTCGGCAAGCTGACCAAGATCGCGCAGGGCGAAACCATCACCCACGCCAATCGCAATGTGGTCGATACCGATCTGGTGGCCGAGATTGGCCGCCGCATCGGTGCCAGCGCCGCCGATTGTGCCGCGATGGCGGCATCGCCCACAGCGCGCTTTGGGGCCGAACTGATGGTGGAACGTGGCCT
The DNA here is from genome assembly GCA_012729605.1 of Ramlibacter sp. GTDB lineage: Bacteria > Pseudomonadota > Gammaproteobacteria > Burkholderiales > Burkholderiaceae_C > Brachymonas > Brachymonas wangyanguii. The sequence goes on from JAAYCV010000221.1 coordinate 7,942, forward strand.
GGGCGATGCCTTCCACACCGCACTGGCCCAGGCCGCGATTGACACGCTGACCGCGCCGGAACGCTACGGCAATGCCTTCCAGCTGCGTGTACTGGTCTGCGACTTTGCCGGCCAGCAGGTCGCCGACGTGCTGTCGCCGCCCGGCCAGCCGCGCCCGACGGCACGCGGCCGCACCGGCATCGGCCATACCCATTCGGCAGATTTCGATACGGAGTGAGCATGAACAGCCAAGACCCCAACCCCTGCCGCATCATCGGCGTGCTGGATGATGGCGCAGCCAGCCTGAGCGCGACCGCGCTGGCCTATATCCGCAACGCCGATGTACTGATCGGCGGCACACGCACGCTGGCCCTGCTGGCGCATCACGCCAGGGACACAGCCGTGCAGCATGACCTGACTGGCGCACTGGCACAAGTGCCTGGCTGGATCGCGCAGGCACGCGAGGCCGACCGCAGCTGCGTGGTACTGGCCACCGGCGACCCGCTCTGCCACGGCATTGCGCCCTGGCTGGCGCAGCAGCTGTGCATCGAGGCGCTGGAGATCCTGCCCAACCTTAGCACGCTGCAGCTGGCCTGTGCCCGCATCGGCCTGGCCTGGCAGGAGGCGAAAATCGTCTCGGTGCACAGCAAGGATGCCGGCGAATGGCAACGCGGCAGCCTGCCCGGCCATGGCCTGTACGCGCTGGCGCAGGCCGTGCGCGCACATGACCGTCTGCTGCTGCTGACCAGCCCGGCCAACACGCCGGCACGCATTGCCCGGCTGCTGCTGGCCGAAGGTCTGGGCGAGGCGTTCCAGCTGGCCGTGGCAGAAAACCTGCTGCAGCCCGATGAGCGCGTCTACGCCCAACTGACTCCGGCCGAAGCCGCGGCGATGGACTTTGCCCCGCTCAACGTGGTGCTACTGTGGCGCAGCCAGCCGCGTCCGAATCCGGTGCTGCTCGGCCGGCCCGACAGCAGCTACCAGCAGCGCCAGCCGGACAAGGGCCTGATCACCAAGCAGGAAGTGCGTGCCGTCTCGCTGGCACGGCTGCAGCTGCGTGCCGACAGCGTGGTCTGGGATATCGGCGCTGGCAGCGGCTCGGTCGGGCTGGAAGCCGCGCGGCTGTGCCAGCAAGGCCATGTCTGCGCGCTCGAGAAAAACGCCGCCGATATCGCCATCGTGCAGGCGAATCATGCGGCAACCGGCATCAGCAACTACAGCCTGTTCCACGGCAAGGCGCCGGAACAGCTGGAGCACTGGCCTGATCCCGATGCCGTCTTCATCGGCGGCAGCGGCGGCGAACTGCCGCAGCTGATCCGCATCGTGCTGCAGCGGCTGCGCCCGGGTGGCCGGCTGGTGATGAATTTCGTCACGCTGGAAAACCTGGCCACGGCCACCGCCACCCTGAGCGAACTACAGGCCGACTGGGATGTGCTGCAACTCCAGGCAGCGCGCAGCAAGCCCATCCTGCACATGCACCGCATGGCGGCAGAAAACCCGGTCTGGCTGGTCTGCGCCCGCCAGCACGACAAGGAGCATCCATGAACACCCGCACCGGACGCCTGATTGGCGTCTCCCTCGGCCCCGGCGATCCGGGCCTGATCACGCGCGCCGCCTGGGACGCGCTGCAATGCCGCGATGCGGTCTGGACCTACCCGGCACGCAGCGGCAAGACGCCGAGCTACGCGCTCGATATCACCCGCCGTGCCGGCCTGACGCCGCCAGAGCAGCACGCGCTGCTGCTGTTTCCGATGACGCATGACGGCGACAAGCTGGCACGCGCCTGGCTGAAAGCCGCCGACACCGTGCTGCCCTGGTTGCAGGCCGGCCAGGACGTGCTGTTCCTGGTCGAAGGCGATGCCAGCACCTACGCCACCTTCGGCCATCTGGCGCGCACCGTGCGCAGCCTCGATGCACGTATCGCCACGCCGGTGATTGCCGGCGTCAACTCCTTCAGCGCCGCCTGCGCCGATGTCGGCGTGCCGCTGTCCGAACAGGACGACACCATTGCCATCGTGCCTGCCGCCTACGGCGTCAGCGCGATCGACCGGCTGCTGCCCGACTTCGACACGCTGGTGCTGATGAAAATCAAGCCAATCCTGGACGAACTGCTGGACTGGCTGCAGCAGCGCGATCTGCTCGCCAGCAGCCATTTCATCGAGCGCGTCGGTGCCGAGGACGAGCGCACGCTGGGCGGCCAGGATCTGCTGCAGCTGCGCGGCAGCACGGTGAGCTACCTGTCACTGCTGGTGGTGAAGCACCCGCACCGCATCCGTGGCGAACGCATCAAGGGCTGCCTAAAGAAATCCAGCCCGGTACCGGAGGCCAGCCATGTCTGAGGTCAAGCTCTCTGCCGCCGCCGTGCCCGACGAGCAGGTGCGCGTCTGCCTGGTAGCGATCACGAAGCACGGTGCCGCGCAGGCGCGCCAACTGGCCGAACGCTGGCCAGAGCAGCTACCGTTGCCGCATATCTGCACCAGCCACAAGTTCGGCTCCGTATTCGACGGCCTGGCCAGCACCGTGCACGTCTACCACGGCGCGCTCAAGGACGAGATCGGCCCGCTGTTCGCCAGTTACGACCAGCTGGTCTGCCTGATCTCGCTCGGTGCCGTGGTGCGCCTGATCGCACCGCACCTGAAAGGCAAGGACGAGGATCCCGGCATCATCGTGGTGGACGATGCCGGCCAGTATGTGATTCCGGTGCTGTCCGGCCATGTCGGCGGCGCCAATGCCTGGAGCGAGCGCGTTGCCGATCTGCTCGGCGCCACGCCGGTGCTGACCACGGCGTCCGACGTGGGCCGCACGATTCCGGTCGATATCCTGGGCCGGCACCTCGGCTGGCGTGTGGAAGCGCCCAAGATCAACATCACGCGCGTCTCCGCCGATGTGGTCAATGGCGAGCCGGTCGCGCTGGTGCAGGAGGCCGGCAGCCGCCACTGGTGGACGCGCAGCACGCCGCTGCCAGCCAACGTGGAGCTGCTGGATCGCTTCGACCAGGTACAGCCGGAGCGCCACCGCTCGGTGCTCTGGGTCACGCATGCCGAGCTGGACGATGCCTTCTGGCAGCAATGGACCGAGCGGCTGGTGGTGTATCGCCCGCCGGCCGGCCAGCAGCCGGACGACAGGAGCCACCATGCCTGAGATCCGCATCGCGCTTGGCCTGGGCTGTGACCGCAACACGCCGCTGGAGACGCTGCAGCAGGCCATCGACCAGGCGCTGGCGCAATCCGGCCACACGCGGGCGCAGGTCGCTGCCGTGGCCAGCATCACGCTCAAGGCCGATGAGGCCTGCATGCAGCAACTGGCGGCGCTGCAGGGCTGGCCGATGCGCTTTTTCACGCCGCCACAGCTGGCCGCGGTGCCGGTGCCAAATCCGAGCGACACCGTGCGCCGGTACACCGGCACGCCCTCGGTCAGCGAGGCGGCCGCCCTGCTGGCTGGCGGCCTGTATCTGGGCCGTACGCAAGCCCTGCCCATGCACGCGCTGTGCGTGGAAAAACACAAGTACCGCGGCGCCGATGGCAGGAACGCCACGGTGTCGATCGCGCTGCTGCCCGGCAGCCGCTAACCCTTTTTCTGGAGATTTTTCATGGACATGCCCACTTCTTCCGCTGCCGGCAACGGCAAGATCATGCTGGTCGGCATCGGCCCCGGCGATGCCGGCAACATGACGGCGCGTGCGCGCGCCGCGATTCAGGCAGCCGACACCATCATCGGCTACGTCACCTACATCAAGCTGGTAGCCGACCTGATCGAGGGCAAGGAGATCGTGCGCAAGAGCATGACCGAGGAGCTGGACCGCGCCATCGAGGCACTGGAGCGCGCACGCCAGGGCAAGAAGGTGGCGCTGGTGTCGTCGGGCGATGCCGGCGTCTACGGCATGGCCGGGCCCACGTTCGAGGTGCTGCTGCAGGCCGGCTGGGTGCCGCCGGCACAGCGCGAAGACGGCAGTTACGAGGACGGCATCCAGGTCGAGATCATTCCCGGCGCCTCGGCCATCAACGCCTGCGCGGCGCTGGTCGGCGCGCCGTTGACACATGATTTCTGCGCGATCTCGCTGTCGGATCTGCTCACGCCCTGGCCGACGATTGCACGCCGGCTTGATGCCGCTGCTGCCGCCGATTTCGTCGTCGCGCTCTACAACCCCAAGAGCGGCCGCCGCACCCAGCAGATCCTGGAAGCGCAGCGCCTGTTCCTGCGCCACCGCGCACCGGAGACGCCGGTCGCCATCGTCAAGTCCGGCTACCGCCGCCGCCAGCAGATCACCCACACCACGCTGGCCGAGATGACCGATTGCGAGATCGGCATGCTCAGCACCGTGCTGATCGGCAACAGCAACACCTTTGTGCAGCACGGCCTGATGGTGACGCCGCGCGGCTACGCCAACAAGTACGCGGTCGAAGGCAGCAAGCAGGCGCTGGCCGGCGAAAAAGCCGGCCGCTCGCTGAGCAGCGGCCTGAACGGCTGGCTGGACACGCTGCAGCAGGCGCATGCCGCCGGCAGCAGCATCGATCAACTGGCACAGGACTGGCGCCTGCCCACCGACTACATCCGCCAGACGCTGGAGCAGCCGCTGCAGGCACCCGTCAGCGCCACCCCCGAGGAGAGCGAAGCATGAGCGACATCATCCAGCCGAAAATCGGCAACTACCATCGCCACCTGCTGATCTGCACCGGTTCACGCTGCACCGCCGATGGCCAGTCACAGGCGCTGTACGACAGCCTGGGCGAGCGCTTCAAGGCCGCCGGCATCCAGGACGGCGCGCTGCGCGTCAAGCGCAGCCGCGTCAGCTGCTTTGCCGCCTGCAAGGGCGGTCCGATTGTCTGCGTGCAACCCGATGGCACCTGGTATTACAACGTCACCTCCGACAATATGGACCGCATTATCGAGCAGCATCTGGTTGGCGGCCAGGTGGTGCAGGACCTGGTCTTCCACCAGGGTCCGGGCACTGGCTGCGAGCTGGGTGAGGACGATCCGGCATGAGCCGCTGCGTCGCCCTGCTGGTCGCCGCGCCGGCATCGCGCCAGGGCAAGACCACGCTCACCGCCGCGCTGGCGCGGCTGCACCGGCGCCAGGGCCGGCACGTGCAGGTGTTCAAGTGCGGGCCGGATTTTCTCGATCCGCACTGGCACCAGCTTGCCAGCGGCCAGCCGGTCTACCAGCTGGACCTGTGGATCAATGGCGAGCCCGATGTGCGCGCGCGCCTGCATCACGCCGCACAGCACAACGACATCCTGCTGATCGAAGGCGTGATGGGCCTGTACGACGGCCAGCCAAGCGCCGCCGATATCGCCCGCCTGCTCGGCATTCCGGTGCTGTGCATCGTCAGCGCCGCCGCCATGGCTGGCACCTTTGGCGCGCTGGCCCATGGCCTGCAGCACTACCCCGCTACCGATGGCAGCGCATTGCCCTGGGCCGGCGTCATCGCCAACCATGTCGGCAGCGCACGCCACGCGCAGATGCTGGCCGACAGCGTGCCGGACGGCAGTTTCTGGGGCCACCTGCCGCGCGATGCCGGCTTTGCCCTGCCGGAGCGCCACCTGGGCCTGGTGCCGGCGCAGGAACTGGCCGATGCCGACCAGCGCCTCGATGCCGTCGCCGATGCCCTGGCGCGCACGCGGCTCGGCCAGCTGCCCTGGTCAGCCGATGCCGGCTCGCCCAGCTGGCAGGATTGGGCCGTCGACTTTGCCGATCCGCAACTGCCTGCAGCGCCGCCCCTGCTGCAAGGCCAGACCATCGCCATCGCGCGCGATGCCGCGCTGTGCTTTGTCTACCAGGCCAATCTGGACACGCTGCAAGCGATGGGCGCAGAGCTGCGCTTCTTCAGCCCGCTGGCTGACGAGCCCCTGCCCGCCTGCGATGCGCTCTGGCTGCCCGGCGGCTACCCGGAGCTGCATGCCGACACGCTGGCCCGCGCCACGCGCACGCGCGACAGCGTGGCCGCGCATATCGCCGCCGGCAAGCCGGTCTGGGCCGAATGCGGCGGCATGCTGCTGCTGATGGAATCGGTCACGCTGAAGGATGGCAGCCGGCACCCGCTCTGGGGCCTGCTGCCGGGATCGGTCGCCTTGCAGCCACGGCTGGTGGCACTGGGCAGCCAGCAGCTGGACTGGGGCCATGGGATATTGCGCGGCCACACCTTTCACTATTCGCGCTGCGACACGCCGCTGCCGGTGCTGGCGTACAGCACCCGGCCCGACAGCACCGAACCGGTCGAGGCGCTGTATGGCCAGGGCAGCGTACTGGCAAGTTACTACCACGCCTGGTTCGCGTCCTGCCCGCAAGCCACAGCAACCCTGTTCCGGAGTAAGACATAGGACGGATTAGCGGCAAATTATCTTCATTTGCAACAAGTCATGCTAAAAAGCAGACTCCAGCCGGAACTATCGGCTTCATGCCTTGTCCAGCCCCACTTTTATCCGATACACCATGACTGCATCTCCCCTGGACCTGCTGAAAGACTCCTCCCTGCTCAAGACCCAAGGCCACATTGGCGGCCAATGGATAGAGACCAGCCACCACTTCGACGTGACCGATCCCGCTACCGGCGCCACCCTGGCGCGCGTGAGTGATCTTGGCACGGAGCACGCGCAGCAGGCGATTGCCGCCGCCGAAGCCGCCCTGCCCGGCTGGCGCAGCACCTCCGAGAAAAAACGTGCCCAATTGCTGCGCACCTGGTTCGAGCTGATCCTGGCCAACCAGGAAGATCTGGCCCGCATCATGACCGCCGAACAGGGCAAGCCGCTGGCCGAAGCGCGCGGCGAGGTCGCCTACGGGGCCAGCTTCATCGAATGGTATGCCGAAGAAGCCAAGCGCATCAACGGCGAACTGCTGGCCTCTTTCGACGCCAACAAGCGCATGGTCGTGATGCGCCAGCCAATCGGCGTCTGCGCGGCGATCACGCCCTGGAACTTCCCCAACGCCATGATCACGCGCAAGCTGGCTCCGGCGCTGGCCGCCGGCTGCACCGTGGTGCTCAAGCCGGCCGAGCTGACACCGCTGAGCGCGCTGGCCCTGGTCGAACTGGCGCAGCGTGCTGGCATCCCCGCCGGCGTAATCAACATCCTGCCCAGCTCCGACAGCAGCGCCATCGGCAAGGTGCTGTGCGAAAGCCCGGTGGTGCGCCATCTGAGCTTTACCGGTTCCACCGAGGTCGGCCGCATCCTGATGGAGCAGTGCGCCCCCACCATCAAGAAGCTGGCGCTGGAACTGGGTGGCAACGCCCCCTTCATCGTGTTTGACGATGCCGATCTGGGCAGTGCCGTCGATGGCGCCATGGCCAGCAAGTACCGCAACGCCGGCCAGACCTGCGTCTGCGCCAACCGCATCTATGTGCAATCCGGCATCTACGACAGCTTTGTCGAGCGCCTGGCAGAGCGCGTCAAGGCGCTGCAGGTCGGCAACGGCTTCGACGAAGGCGTGCAACAGGGCCCGCTGATCGAGCCGGCCGCGCTGGACAAGGTACGCGAGCATATCGCCGATGCCGTCAGCAAGGGCGGCCGCATCGTGGTGGGCGGCGAAGCGCTGCAGGGCCAGTTCTTCCAGCCGACGCTGATCGCCGACGCCACGCACGACATGCTGTGCGCCCGCGAGGAAACCTTTGGTCCGCTGGCGCCGGTGTTCCGTTTCGAGTCCGAGGATGAGGTCATCCAGCTGGCCAACGCCACGGAGTTTGGCCTGGCCAGCTATTTCTACAGCCGTGACATCGGCCGCGTGTTCCGCGTCAGCGAGGCTCTGGAATACGGCATTGTCGGCGTCAACACCGGCATCATCAGCACTGAACAGGCACCGTTTGGCGGCGTCAAGCAATCCGGCCTGGGCCGCGAAGGCTCGCGCCATGGCCTGGACGAGTATCTGGAGCTGAAGTATGTCTGTCTGGGGGATGCGGATCGCTGAGGCAGGCGTACAATCCGCTTCCAGTGCGGGCGTCGTTCAATGGCAGGACCTGAGCTTCCCAAGCTCAAGACGTGGGTTCGATCCCCATCGCCCGCTCCAGCCTGCAAGCCGTTGATCAACAACGGCTTTTTCTTTTCCCAAGACCGCCTCAGCGCGCCCCCTGCCCCGCCAGAAAGGTCCAGCGCTGCCCCGGCACCGCTTCCACCAGCGTGCCCTCCTGCAGCCACTGCAAGGCCACCGGCCAGAGCGAATCGGCATAACGCGCATGGAAATAGGCAAAGTGGCCAATGCCCTGCCCGTCCAGCTGCGCCGGGTCCAGCCGCAGGTGCTGGCGATTGCTGCCGCGGTAATAGTCCAGCAGCCGGTGCGTCGCCACCTCGGTACCAAAGGGATCATCGGTCACGGTGAACGCCAGCCAGTCGGCAGCGACACGCCCATACTGCGCCACCAGCGCCTGCTGCTGCTCCGGCGTGCGCAAGCGCGCATCGTTTTTCCAGGTCTGCTCCAGCCGCTCGGTAGCCGCATTCCAGTCCTGCACGATGCCAGTCGGCGTGTCTTCCAGCCAGCCAAGGCGCTTGCCCGGAAAATAGCCGAACAGCGCGGTGATGATCGGCATCACGATATGCCAGCGCAGGTACATCGGCACGCGCCGGTTGGCGGCATAGTCCGGCCAGTAGGCAAACTGCGAGCCCATGGCAAACACGCGCTCGATGCGGTGGCTGGACGGCGCCAGGCCCACCAGCAGGCCACCCACGCTGTGCGCCACCAGCTGGATCGGGCTGTCCGGAAACGCCCCGATCACATAGCGCAGCACGCCTTCAAAATCCTGCCCGCCCCAATCCAGCCAGTTGGCCTGGAAATGGCGCAGCTGCTGCGGCCGCGAATCGCCGATACCGCGGTAGTCATAGCAGACGACATGGAAGCCGTGGCTGTGCAGATAGCTGGCAAAGCGGCTGTAGTAGCGGCTCAGCACCGAGGTCGCAGGATTGATGATCACCACCGGCGCTGCCGCTTCCGGCTGCCGCCAGATGCGCACATGCAGCGGATAGCCGTCCACCGCCGGGATCGTCAGGGTCTGGGAATCGGGGCGCTTGTCCTGGGTCATGCTGAAAAGCTCCTGTCACAACGTGGCAACGCCCATGCGGACCAGCGGTGCCTGCATGGGCGTCTGTGTCCGGTGCAGGACCTGCCTGCACCGCAACCGGTTTCGTCTGCCGATTACATCACGGCATCATGGCGGCAGAGCGGCTCTTGTTGGTGAACGCCAGGGCAATCGCACCAATCAGGCCGGCAGCGCCAATCACCAGGAAGTTCTGCTGCAGCGGCAGGTTCATGGACACGATCAGGCCGATCAGCAGCGGCGCGGCAATGGCACCCAGACGGCCGATACCGCCGGACATGCCGATACCGGTGGAGCGGATCGCCGCCGGGTAGTACTGGCCGCAGTAGGCGTAGGCCACGATCTGTGCACCCGTAGTACAGGCACCGACACCAGCCACCACCAGGTACAGCAGGTTGGTCGACAGCTTGAAGGTCATGGCGTACAGGAAGGCGGCACCCAGTGCATACATGATCACCAGCACCCACTTGATGTCGAACTTGTCCGCCAGGCGGCCACCACCCACGGCACCCACGATGGCACCCAGGTTCAGCGCCATGAAGAAGGTCAGCGCGGAACCCAGCGAATAGCCGGACATGGCCATCAGCTTGGTCAGCCAGGTGCTCAGGGCATAGACCATGAACAGGCCGGTAAAGAAGGCGATCCAGAACATCACGGTGGTCAGGCCACGGCCGTCCTGGAACAGCTGGCCAACAGAGGCACCGGCCTGCTTCGCATGCTGCGGCACTACCAGCTCATCCTGATCCGTCAGCTTCAGGCTCGGATCCATCGCGCCAACCACCTTGCGCAGTTCCTTGTCCTTGTTCTGGTTGTGCAGCACGGCCATGGATTCCGGCATGAACTTCAGGATAAAGGGAATCAGCAACACCGGCACACCAGCGGCAAAGAACACGATCTGCCAGCCAAAGTCGGTAATGAACTGCTTGCCGATCAGCGCCGCCAGAATGCCGCCAATGGCGTAGCCGGAGAACATGGCGGTGGTCATGAAGCTGCGGATGCGCTTGGGTGCAAACTCGGTCATTTGCGCCACGATGTTGGGCATCACGCCGCCAATGCCGAGGCCGGCAATGAAGCGCATCACGCTGAAGGAATACGGATCGTTGGTCAGGCCGGCAGCGGCAGTGAACACGCTGAACAGGAAAACGCACAGCGCAATCGTCCAGCGACGGCCAATGCGGTCAGCCAGCGCGCCCAGGAAAATGGCACCGAACATCATGCCGAACAAGGCCGAACTGGCCATGAAGCCAGCGGTGGTGGCATCCACGCCCATCTCGCTCATGATGGACGGCAGCGCGGCACCGGAAATAGCGATGTCATAGCCATCGATCACGATGACCAGAAAACACCAGAACAGGACATTGGCATGGAAGCCGTTGAAGCGGGCGCTGTCCGCCACCTGGTTGATATGAATTTGTCGCACGGGAAGAGTCTCCTGATCAAGTTGTCTGTGACGGTTTGTCTTGCGGTCAACCCCCACAGGCCGATGCGGCAAGGGCAGCCTCCAGGCAGTTCCGGTCTGCTACTGGTGCCGTGATTTTTGATTACGTTAACGTCAACGTCAATGATTTGACGTGGGTCAAAATGCATTTCTAGGGATCACCCTGATATGTTGCATGGCTTATCAACCACACACCAGCCCTCAGCGCAGCTCACTTTATCTTCAGGCAAATCAATGACATGGCTGATTTATACTGCGCCGCACACAAAAAAGCCCTGTCATTGCTGACAGGGCTGGCTGCTCCGGAAATGGATCAGGAATGCATCAGTTGGCGCTGCTGCCGGCCGGCGCCGCTACCGGCACCGAGCCACCGGTGGCCGTGGTCGACGGCACGCCGGTCTGCTCCAGCAGGCCGCCACCCAGCACCTTGTACAGGTCGATGCGGTTGTTCATCACCTGCTGCTGCACGTTGACTAGCTGCTGCTGCTGGGCATAGCTCTGGCGCTGCGCGTCCAGCAGGTCCAGCGAGCTGGAAATGCCGTTCTCGTAGCGCATCGTCACCAGGCGCAGGCGCTCGGATTCGGCACGGTAGCTGCGCTGTTGCGAGGCCAGCTGGTCGGCCAGCGTGCTGCGTGCCACCAGGCCATCGGCCACTTCGCGGAAGGCGTTCTGGATCGACTTTTCGTACTGTGACACGGAGATATGCTTGCGTGCCTCGGCCAGATCCAGGTTCGACTGGTTGCGGCCCCAGTCGAAGATCGGCAGGTAGATCTGCGGCAGGAAGCTCCAGGCGCGGTTCGGGCCATCAAACAGGTTGTCCACCTCGCGGCTGACGCCACCGATATTGCCAGTCAGCGTGATGCGCGGGAAGAACGCGGCACGCGCCGCACCGATGTTGGCGTTGGCGGCCAGTAGCTGGTACTCGCTCTGGCGGATGTCCGGACGGCGCAGCAGCACCTCGGACGCCAGACCGACCGGCAGCGCATTGCGCGCTACCTGCTGGCCCAGCGGCAGTGCCTTGGGCAGGTTGGCCGGAACCGGCTGGCCGATCAGCAGCGCCAGCGCATTGCCGGCCTGCTCGCGCAAGCGCGTCTGCATGGCGTAATCGGCCTTGGCGGCCTCGATCAGCGTCTCGTTCTGGCGCAGGTCGATCGCCGAGGTGACGCCAGCACGGAAGCGCAGTTGGGCCAGCTCGTAGGTCTTCTCGCGCGACTTCAGCGCCAGGTTGGAGATGCGCATCTGCTCGCTCGCCGCCTGCTGTGCCACGTAGGCACGCGCCACTTCGGCCACCAGCGCGATATGCGCGGAATCGCGCGCTTCACGCGTGCCCAGGTAGTTGCTCAGCGCCGACGAGGTCAGGTTACGCACGCGACCGAAGAAGTCCAGCTCGTAGCTCGGGATGGTGAGCATGCCGCCGTAAACGCTGCCAGTCACCGCCGCGCCGGTCGGCGATACATCCGCCGAGGTGCGCGAGCGGTTCATTTCCGCACCGGCACCCACGCCAGGCAGCAGATCGGCCCGCTGCAGGCCATACTGCGCGCGCGCTGCCTCGATATTCATCGCCGCCACGCGCAGGTCGCGGTTGTTTTCCAGCGCGATGCCGATCAGTGCCTTCAGGCGCGGGTCGGCGTAGTAGTTCTGCCAGCCGACATCGGCAGCCGGGGTCTGGTCAATCGCCGCGGCGTTAGCGCTGGCCGCGCCCTGGATCGTCTGCGGCACCGGTGCCGCCGGACGCTCGTAGGTCGGCGCCAGGCTGCAGCCAGCCAGGGCCAGGGCGGCCGCGCCGGCCAGGGCGCTGCTGCGCAGCGCGGGGAAAGTCAGCTTAGTCATGCGAATCACCCTTCTTGTTCGGATTGTCCCTGGAGACGGAATGGGAGGCCGTCCAGGCTTCCTCCTGGGCATGCACGCGCTGGATTTCAGCTTCACCCACGGTGTGCAGCTTCTTCGCCGTCAGCGTTTCGCTGCGCGATGTGTCCTTGAACAGCTTGCGCACCACGATGAAGAAGATCGGCACCAGGAAGATCGACAGGAAGGTACCGATCAGCATGCCCCAGACCACGCCCGTGCCAATGGCACGCTGGCTGGCAGAGCTGGCACCGGAGGCAAAGTACAGCGGCACCACGCCCAGGATAAAGGCCAGCGAGGTCATCAGGATCGGGCGGAAGCGCAGGCGCGCCGCCACCAGGGCCGATTGCACCACGTTCTTGCCAGACGCCTCCAGATCCTTGGCGAATTCCACGATCAGAATCGCGTTCTTCGCTGACAGGCCAATCACCGTGATCAGGCCGACCTGGAAGTAGATGTCGTTCGGCATGCCACGCATCCAGACACCGAACAGCGTACCCAGCACGCCCAGCGGCACCACCAGAATCACCGACAGCGGGATCGTCCAGCTCTCGTACAGCGCTGCCAGGCACAGGAACACCGCCAGGATCGAGAAGGCATACAGGATCATCGAGGAGGAACCGGCCTTCTGCTCGTCCAGCGACTGGCCGGTCCATTCAAAGCCGATACCCTGCTGCAGCTGGCCGGCCATCTTTTCCATTTCGGCCATGGCATCGCCCGAGCTGTAGCCCGGGGCCGCCATGCCGGTGATCTTCATCGCCGGATAGCCGTTGTAGCGCGTCACCTGCATCGGACCGGTAATCCACTCGGCATTCACCAGGTTGGACAGCGGCACCAGTTCACCCCGGTTGTTCGGCACCGTCAGGCGCAGCACGTCGTCGGTGGACATGCGCATGGCAGCATCGGCCTGGATCGTGATGCGCGACAGGAAACCCTTGTTCGGGAAGTCATTCACGTAGCTGGAACCCAGCGACGAGGACAACGTGCTGGCAATCGAGGCCACGCTCACGCCCTGGGCGTAGGCAGCGTCGCGGTCAATCGTCAGCTGCCACTGCGGTGCGTCTTCCACGCCTTCAGGGCGCACACCGGCCAGCATCGGGTTTTGTGCGGCCATGCCGAGCAGCTGGTTACGCGCCTGCAGCAGGGCATCATGGCCCAGCGCGGCACGGTCCTGCAGACGGAACACGAAACCGTTCGACGAGCCCAGTTCGGGAATCGCCGGCGGCGTCACGGCAATCATGAAGCCATCGCGCACCGCGCTCAGCGCGCCTGTAATGCGACCCGACAGCGACATCGCATCTTCACCCTTGCCGGAGCGCTCGCCCCAGTCCTTCAGCGTGGCAAACGCCAGCGCCATGTTCTGGCCCTGTCCGGAGAAGCTGAAGCCCTGGATCGACACCAGGTCGCTCACTTCCGGCTGCTGCATCACGAACTCGCCCGCCTGGGCCATCACGGCCTGCGTACGCTCCTGGGTCGCACCGGGCGGCAGCTGCGTGTTCAGGATCACCACGCCCTGGTCTTCCACCGGCAGGAAGGAAGTCGGCAGGCGCATGAACAGCAGTGCCACGCAGGCAATCACCGCCACATAAACGCCAACCGAGGCACCAATCTTGCGCACCACGCGCAGCAAGCCCGATTCATAGACCTTGGTGGTCTTGCGGAAGTTGCGGTTGAACCAGTTGAAGAAGGGACCGAACAGGCCGGTCTTGGGCGCATAGCCATGGCCCTTGGGAATCGGCTTGAGCATGGTGCCGCACAGGGCCGGCGTCAGCGTCAGCGCAAAGAAGCCCGAGAACGCGATCGATACCGCCATCACGATGGAGAACTGGCGGTAGATGTTGCCAGTCGCACCACTGAAGAATGCCAGCGGGATGAACACCGACACCAGCACCACGGTAATGCCGACCACGGCACCGGAAATCTGGCTCATCGCCTTGATCGTGGCCTGCATCGGTGGCAAGCCCTCTTCAGCCATGATGCGCTCCACGTTCTCCACCACCACGATCGCGTCGTCCACCACGATACCGATCACCAGCACCATGGCAAACATGCTCAGGATGTTGATCGAGAAGCCGGCAGCCAGCATCACGGCAAAGGTGCCGAGCAGCGCCACCGGCACCACGATGGTCGGGATCAGCGTGTAGCGGAAGTTCTGCAGGAAGATGAACATCACCAGGAACACCAGGCCAATCGCCTCCAGCAGCGTCATCACCACCTTCTGGATGGAGATCTTGACGAAAGTCGAGGTGTCATACGGAATTTTCCACTCCACGCCTTGCGGGAAGAACGGCTGCATCTCGGCCATGCGTTCGCGCACCGCTGTCGCCGTCGCCAGCGCGTTGCCCGACGAGGTCAGCTGCACGCCGATCGCCACCGACGGCTTGCCGTTCATGTTGGAAGAGAAGCTGTAGGTCTCGATACCCACTTCGACGCGGCCGACATCCTTCATGCGCACGGTCGAGCCATCCGGATTGGCGCGCAGCACCATGTTCGCCAGTTCGTCGGCGTTCGTGATCTGGCCCGGCACCACGATGGTGGCGGTCATGGTCTGGCCCGGCGTCGCCGGCAGACCAGCCAGGTCACCACCGGAAATCTGGATGTTCTGGCTCTGGATCGCGTTGCTCACGTCCTGCATCGACAGGCCGTAGCCCTGCAGCTTGCCCGGATCGGTCCAGACGCGCAGCGCCCGGCCGGAGGCAAACAGCTGGGCGCTACCCACGCCCTCGATACGCTGCACTTCCGGCAGCACGTTGCGGTTCACGTAGTCGGCCACGTCGTCACGCGACACATCGTCCGAGGTCGACTGGAACGCCAGGATCATCAGGAAGTTGGAACTCGCCTTGTCGACGCGCACACCGATCTGCTTGACCACCGCCGGCAGCTTGGGCTCGACGCGCGCCAGGCGGTTCTGTACGTCCACCTGGGCCAGGTTCGGGTCAGTGCCCGGCTCGAAGGTGACGTTCAGCTCGCCACGGCCGTTGGACTGGGCCGTGTACTCAGTGTACATCAGGCCTTCGGCACCGTTCATTTCGCGCTCGATCACGGCGAGCACGTTCTCGTCCAGCGTCTGCGCCGTGGCGCCCGGATAGGTCGCAGTCACACGGATGGTAGGCGGTGCCACCGAGGGGTACTGCGAGATCGGCAGTTGCGTGATCGACACGATTCCCGCCAGCATCACGAAAATCGCGATCACCCACGCGAAAATCGGACGCTCGATAAAAAACTTGGGCATGGAGAGCGCTCCTTAGTTGGCCGATGCGGCAGAGGCGGGCTGGCTGGCTGCAGTGGCGGCCGGCGCTGCAGAAGCGCCAGAGGCGGCCGGCGCAGCGCCGGATGCGGCAGCAGCCGGAGCCGCACCCGGCCCGCTCTTCTCGGTATACGGCACGGCATTCACCTTGGTCACGCCCGGGCGCAGCTTCATCACGCCATCGACGATCACCTGGTCACCGGCATTCAGGCCGCCGGTAATGATCCAGTTGCTGCCCTGGCTCGGGCCAACCTGTACCGGACGCGGGGCAAAGCTGCCGTCAGCAGCCACCACCAGCACGGTATCGCCCTGGCTGTTGCGCGTCACCGCCTGTTGCGGCACCAGCAGCGCATGCTCGAAGCGCGCCTGTTCCAGCTGCACGCGCACGTACAGGCCCGGGAACAGCAGGCGCTCGGGGTTGGGCACTTCGGCGCGCAGCGTCACCTGGCCGGTACTCTCATCGACGCTGACATCGGCAAACATCAGGCGGCCGTTGTGCGCGTAGACGCTGCCATCTTCCAGGATCACCTTCACTTCCGGATTGGTCACGCCACCGGCGGTGCCTTCGCTGAAGGAGCGGCGCAGCTTCATGATCTCGGTCGCCGACTGGGTGAAGTTGACCTTCAGCGTATCCAGCTGCTGGATGGTGGCCAGCAGCGTGCCTTCGGCGGCACGCACCAGCGCACCTTCGGTCGGGTAGCTGCGGCCGATACGGCCGGAGATCGGCGCCGTCACGCGCGCATAACCGACATTGATCTGGGCGCTGCGCACCGCCGCCTGGCCGGCCAGCACCTCGGCACGGGCCGCCTGCTCCGCGGCCACGGCGTTATCGAATTCCTGCTTGCTGATGGCATTGGCCGCCACCAGCGGACGATAGCGCTTCACCGTGGAGCTGGTCTGGCTCAGGTTGGCCTGGGCACGTGCCAGGCTGGCCCTGGCGCTTTGCAACGCGGCCGCATACGGTGCGTTGTCGATCTGGAACAGCGGCTGGCCGGCACGCACGTCACTGCCTTCGGCAAAGTAGACCCGCTGTACCACGCCATCCACACGCGCACGCACTTCAGCCACGCGCATCGATTCCAGACGACCCGGCAATTCCACCGTCTGCAGCACGGTGCTCGGCTGCACCGTGATCACGCCCACTGTGGGCGGTTGGTTCTGTGCCGCGCCCGCGGGACCACCTGCGCCCTCCTGCTTGTCGCCACAGGCGGTCAGGCTGAGCGCAGCTGCCACGGCAGCGGCCAGCGCCATGCCGCGCACGCGCTGGTTGGGATGGAAAGACATCATG
Source organism: Ramlibacter sp. (assembly GCA_012729605.1). GTDB lineage: Bacteria > Pseudomonadota > Gammaproteobacteria > Burkholderiales > Burkholderiaceae_C > Brachymonas > Brachymonas wangyanguii. The sequence continues at coordinate 24,755 of JAAYCV010000221.1, forward strand.
CGGTTCTCCCTTTGGATCTTGGAATCGGGTTGTATGGGCGCCACGCGGCGCAAGGCTCTGAAAGACAACGGCAAAGCGGCTGCATGCAGCAGCCACTGGTCAAGGACAGGCCCGTGCCGGGCCGTGCGGACATTTTATGTTCCTGCGACCAGCCGATATCGGCGTGGCGCAACAGGACATTCCGCTGACAGATCCAACATACATTCAAGAATGTATGTATATTGACGGCATCGGGACAAGCGCAAAGTATCGCAAAAAACTGAAGCCCCGCCATTTTTATATGTCTTTCCCAGCCTGAGGAATCGCCGTGAGAAGAACCAAGGAAGAAGCTGAACACACGCGGCAAAACCTGCTGAATGCCGCCATCACGGTATTCAACCAGCGCGGCGTGGCGCGTACCTCGCTGGACCAGATCGCGCGCGCCGCCGGCGTCACGCGCGGCGCCGTCTACTGGCACTTCCGCAACAAGGAACACCTGTTCGAGGCCTTGTGCGAGCGTCACCTGGACCGCATGCACGACGAGATGAACCAGGTGCTGCAGCATGACAGCCCACAGGCCTGGGACGAGCTGCTGGAAACCTATATCCGCTTCCTCGAACAGCTGGCGGTGGATGGGCCGGAGCGCCAGTTCCTGTCCATTCTGCACCTCAAGTGCGAAGACGCCAGCGACATGGAAGGCATCACGCTGATCCTGAAGCGCTACCAGTACCTCTGGCACCGGCAGACGCTCCAGGCGCTGCACCTGGGCCAGCGCCATGGCCAACTGCCGGCCACGCTGCAGGTGGAACAGGCCTGCATCCTGCAGATGGCGACGTTTCTCGGCCTGCTCACCAACTGGCTCGGCGCACCTGACAGCCACGACCTGCCCGGCATGGCGCGTGCCATGGTGCACGCCACCATCGACATGATGCGCAGTCCTGCCTTGCAATCGGCCTGATGCCCTCCATCTGGGGCAAATCTGCGCCATTCTGGTGCAGGCATCCTACAATGCGCGCACGTCCGAGAATGTTCGCAGCACCAGCCAAGGAGGCCCTGCATGAAAAAAACCATTTCCGTCCTGCAGAAAATGAAGCAGGAAGGCCAGAAGATGGCCATGCTCACCTGTTATGACGCCAGCTTCGCCAGTGCCATGTCCAGCGCCGGCGTGGACATCCTGCTGGTCGGCGATTCGCTCGGCATGGTCTGCCAGGGCCGCAACTCCACCCTGCCGGTCACGCTGGACGACATGGTCTACCACACGCGCTGCGTGGCGCGCGGCGCCGGCGATGCGCTGGTGCTGTCCGACCTGTCCTTTGGCAGCTACCAGCAGAGCAAGGAGCAGGCGTTTGACAGCGCTGTCGCCCTGATGCAGGCCGGCGCTGAAATGGTCAAGCTCGAAGGCGGCGCCTTCATGGCACCCACAGTCGAATTCCTGGTGGCGCGCGGCATCCCGGTCTGCGCCCACATCGGCCTGACGCCGCAATCGGTGCACACGCTGGGCGGCTACAAGGTTCAGGGCCGTGGCGACCAGGCCGAACGCCTGCTTCAGGACGCACGCGCCCTGTCCGATGCCGGCGCGCAAATGGTGCTGATGGAAATGGTGCCGGCCGAACTCGGCGCCGAGGTCACGCGCAGCATCCCGGCCATCACCATCGGCATTGGTGCCGGCAAGGACACCGACGGCCAGGTGCTGGTGATGCACGACATGCTCGACGTCTTCCCGGGCCGCAAGGCGCGTTTCGTACGCAACTTCATGCAGGACGCCAGTTCCATCCACGAGGCCTTTGCCAACTACGTGCAGGCCGTGCGTGATGGCAGCTACCCGGCACCCGAACACAGCTACTGATTCCCCGAGTTTCCTGATTCCATGCAGATCCTGACCACTGTCGAAGCCCTGCGCGCCTGGCGCAAGCAGGCTGGCACCCTTGCCTTCGTGCCCACCATGGGCAACCTGCACGCCGGCCATATCCAGCTCTGCCACACTGCCGTCGAGCGCATGCGCGCCGTGGGCGGCAAGGTGATCGTCTCCATTTTCGTCAACCCGATCCAGTTCGGCCCCGGCGAGGACCTGGACAGCTACCCACGCACTTTCGAAGCCGATTGCGAAAAACTGCAGGCAGCCGGCGTGGACGCGGTGTTCCACCCGTCCGTGCCGGAGCTCTACCCGCAAGGCGAGCAGCAGTATTTCGTCGAACCGCCAGCGATCCAGAACCTGCTCTGCGGCGAGTTCCGTCCCGGCCATTTCCGTGGCGTCGCCACCGTCGTGACCAAGCTGTTCAACCTGGTGCAGCCCGATCTGGCCGTGTTCGGCAAGAAGGACTACCAGCAGCTCAAGGTCATCGAAGGCATGGTGCGCGAACTCAACATGCCGATCGAGATCCTCGGCGTGGACACGCAGCGTGCCGAGGATGGCCTGGCGCTGTCCTCGCGCAACGGCTACCTGAGCGATGCCGAACGCGCCGAAGCGATCCGCCTGCGCCGCACGCTGGAACAGCTGGCCGATGCGATCCGGCAAGGCCGCCGCGACTACCCTGCCCTGTCAGCCGAAGCCCAACAGCTGCTCGACCAGCATGGCTGGCAGACCGACTACATCGCCATCAGCCGCCAGCACGACCTGCAGCCGGCCACGGCCGATGACCGCTCGCTGGTGATCCTGGCCGCCTCGCGCCTGGGCAAGACGCGCCTGATCGACAACCTCGAACTCGACCTGGCCTGATGCCGGCCGCCCACAACGACAAAAGGCTACCTTGCGGTAGCCTTTGCCGGTGGGTGCGCGCGACCGGATAGGCCGACGCCACCATCAACCCTGGTGCGGACGCTTGCCGGGGCGCTTCTTGTTGCGGATGTGGGAGCCGCGCTCCTGGCTGCGACGCTGGCCGTCGCCCTGCTTGATGCGGGGGGCGCCCGGCAGGGGCGGAGTAGCCTTGCGATCGGCTTCGGTAACGATCTTGTTGCCCATTTCTGACTCCTGGTGCAATTGTGGAAAACCGTTGATATTACCGCATGCTGACCGTTCTTGCAGCAGATTCCGCATAAACCGGGGTTTATACGCCACGCTGCAGCACGACATCGGCCTTGTTGCAGCGCGCCGGCAGATATTCCGACACCGGCTGCACGCCATGGCCAGCTTCCAGCCAGCCATCCAGCCCGCCCAGCAACGGCCAGACCTGGCGGAAACCCAGGCCACGCAGCCGGCGTGCCGCCTGCGCCGCCGACACATCGCCCGGGCAGTTGCAATACACCACGATCGGGCGCTCGCGCTCCTCGTCGCTCATTTGTGTACGCAGCTGCGCCATGTCCACGCGCTGCGCACCCGGCAGGCCGTCCGGCTCCAGCGCCGTCATCTCGCGTGAGCGCACGTCCAGCACCAGCGGCTGCCAGCCCTGCTGCATGCGCTGCATCAGCTCCTCCGGCGCCATGCGCACGATGGACTGCACCTGCTTCAGGCGGTGCCGCTGCCAGATGCGATAGCCGCCAAACAGCACGACCAGCACGCCCACCAGGCCGAGTGCCAGCCAGGTGGCCTGTTCCATCGCTGCCAGCACCTGCTCGATCTGGTGGCGGAACACCAGCCCCAGCACCAGATAGGCCAGCGTCCAGACCAGCGCCGCCACGGCGTCGTACAGCACGAACTGCCAGAACGGCATGCGCATCGCACCCGTCATCGGCGGCGCCACCAGCGACACGCCCGGAATGAACTTGGCCAGCACCAGCGAGCCGCCGCCCCAGCGCGTCAGCATGCCTTCACTTTCCAGCACGCAGCTGTCCGGCGACTGCGACACCCGGCACACCAGACGCATGATGCGGCTGCCATAGTGGCGCCCCGCCGCATACCAGACCCAGTCGGCGATCACGTTGGCCAGTACCGATACCAGCAGCAAATCAATCAGCGCCATGCGTCCGGCCGCCACCAGGCCGCCGGCCACCACGATCAGTGGTGCCGCAGGCACCGGCAGGCCCACGCGTGAGGCCAGCGTGACCAGGAAAACCAGCAGCAGGCCGTGCTGGTGCAGCAGATCGATCAGTTCTTGCATTCGGGGCAGTCTTGCAGGGAATTGCAGGGAGAAACAGTGGAATCAACAAAACCAGCCCCGCCTGCCGGAGCAGACGGGGCTGGTGCAGACGGAGGTGGTCTCCGTCAAGCTGATCTTACGGCATCAGGCCGGCAGTGCCACCAGCGGGTTGCCAAACATCGGGTCATCCTTCTTGGAGTCCAGGGCCTTCTGCAGGTCCAGACCCAGCGCCTTGGCGACACCAGCGCCGTAGGCCGGATCGGCCGCGTTGCAGTTGCGGATGTGGCGGAACTTGACGAATTCCGGCGCATCGCCCATGGCACGAGCGGTGTTGCCAAACAGCACTTCCTGCTGCTCGGGCGTCATCAGCTGGAACAGCTTGCGCGGCTGCTCGAAGTAGTTGCTGTCGTCCTCGTGGAAACTCCAGTGCTTGGCGTCACCGGTGATTTTCAGCGGCGGCTCCTCGAACTCGGGCTGCGCCTGCCACTGGCCGAAGCTGTTCGGCTCGTAGTGCGGCAGGCCGCCGTAGTTGCCATCCACACGGCCGATACCGTCGCGGTGGTTGCTGTGCACCGGGCAGCGCGCGGCGTTGACCGGAATCTGCTGGTAGTTGGTGCCCAGGCGGTAGCGCTGTGCATCGGCGTAGTTGAACAGGCGAGACTGCAGCATGCGGTCCGGGCTGGCACCAATGCCGGGCACCAGGTTGCCCGGGGCAAACGCGCTCTGCTCGACGTCGGCAAAGAAGTTTTCCGGGTTGCGGTTGAGCTCGAACTCGCCCACTTCGATCAGCGGATAGTCGCCCTTGTACCAGACCTTGGTCAGGTCGAACGGGTGCAGCGGGTACTTCTCGGCATCGGCCTCGGGCATGATTTGCACGTACATGGTCCACTTCGGGAACTCGCCACGCTCGATCGCCTCGTACAGGTCCTTCTGGTGGCTTTCACGGTCCTGGCCCACCAGTTCGGCGGCTTCGGCATCGGTTAGGTTCTTGATGCCCTGCTGGGTGCGGAAGTGCATCTTGACCCAGAAGCGCTCGCCGTCCTTGTTCCAGAAGCTGTAGGTGTGCGAGCTGAAGCCGTGCATGTGGCGGTAGCTGGCCGGAATGCCGCGGTCGCTCATCACGATGGTAACCTGGTGCAGCGCCTCGGGGTTGAGCGTCCACCAGTCCCAGTTGTTGGTGGCAGAGCGCATATTGGTACGCGGATCACGCTTGACCGCCTTGTTCAGGTCGGGAAACTGGCGCGGGTCACGGATGAAGAACACCGGCGTGTTGTTGCCCACCATGTCCCAGTTGCCCTCTTCGGTGTAGAACTTCAGGGCAAAGCCACGGATATCGCGCTCGGCATCGGCCGCACCGCGCTCGCCGGCCACGGTGGTGAAGCGGGCAAACATCTCGGTCTTCTTGCCGACTTCGCTGAAGATGGCAGCGCGAGTGTACTTCGTGATGTCCTTGGTCACGGTAAAGGTACCGAAGGCACCCGAGCCCTTGGCGTGCATGCGGCGCTCCGGGATCACCTCACGCACGAAGTTGGCCAGCTTTTCCTGCAGCCAGACATCCTGCGCCAGCAGCGGACCACGCGCGCCGGCGGTCAGGCTGTTGCGGTTGCTGGGCACCGGCGCACCGAAATCGGTGGTCAGGTGAGTGACGGGACAGCGGGGCTTGTTGTCGTCTTGCATGGTGGCGCTCCTGGTTCAATAGATAAGGGAAATAGGGCCTGCCGCAGTAGTGTCGAGCAGGTTCATGCATGATGCACGAAACGCCAGAAAAAATGAATTCAATTGAACTTAACAAGGTGATTGTTTTCTTCTAAATGTAACGACAAACAAAAACCGCCTGCGGCCAAGGCTGCAGGCGGTGGTTCAAATGCGCATGCCAGTGCTTACTGGATCAGCGGCACACCCGTCTTCGATTGCACTTCCTCGAAAGTCACTTCCGGTGCCAGTTCCAGCACTTTCAGGCATTCGGGCGTCACGTCAAACACGCCCAGGTCGGTGATGATCATGTCCACCACGCCCACGCCTGTCAGCGGCAACGTGCACTCGGGCAGGATCTTCATGTCGGTGGTGCCGTCCTTCTTATTGGCCACGTGTTCCATCAGCACGATCACGCGCTTCACGCCGGCCACCAGGTCCATCGCGCCGCCCATGCCCTTGACCATCTTGCCCGGAATCATCCAGTTGGCCAGGTCACCCTTGGCGGTCACCTGCATGGCGCCCAGGATGGACAGGTTGATCTTGCCGCCACGGATCATGGCGAAGGACTGGTCGCTGCCAAAAATGGACGAGCCCTTGATGGTGGTCACGGTCTGCTTGCCCGCGTTGATCAGGTCTGCGTTTACTTCATCTTCCGTCGGGAACGGGCCGATGCCCAGCATGCCGTTTTCGCTCTGCAGCCAGACTTCCTTGTCGTCCGGTACATGGTTGGCCACCAGCGTCGGAATGCCGATGCCGAGGTTCACGTAGAAGCCGTCCTGCAGCTCCTGGGCTGCGCGTGCAGCCATCTGGTCTTGGGTCCATGCCATGATGATGTCTCCTGAATCTGTTTACTTGCTCTCGCGGGTGGTGCGCTTCTCGATGCGCTTCTCGGGCGTGGGGTTGTGCACGATGCGGTGCACGTAAATGCCCGGCAGGTGCACGTCATCGGGGGCGATTTCGCCGGTTTCCACGATGCGCTCGACTTCCACGATGCAGATCTTGCCGGCAGTGGCCGCTGCCGGGTTGAAGTTGCGCGCCGTCAGGTTGAAGCGCAGGTTGCCGCTGCGGTCAGCCACATCGGCCTTGACCAGCGCCACCTCGGGGAACAGGCCGTGCTCCATCACATAGGTTTCGCCGTTGAACTCGCGCAGTTCCTTGCCTTCGGCCACCAGCGTACCAACGCCGGTCTTGGTGAAGAAGGCCGGGATGCCGGCACCGCCCGCACGCAGCTTCTCGGCCAGCGTGCCCTGCGGCGTGAATTCCAGTTCCAGCTCACCCGCCAGGTACTGGCGCTCGAATTCCTTGTTCTCGCCCACGTAGGAAGAGATCATCTTCTTGATCTGGCGCGTTTCCAGCAGCTTGCCCAGACCAAAACCGTCCACGCCGGCGTTGTTGGAAATCACCGTCAGGTCCTTCACGCCGCTGGCGCACAGGGCGTCGATCAGCGCTTCCGGAATGCCGCACAGGCCAAAGCCGCCCACGGCCAGCAGCTGGCCATCCTTCACCACGCCTTGGAGCGCTTCAGCCGCGCTCGGATAAATCTTGTTCACGCTTGTCTCCTGATAATGTCAAAACAGCTCTACAATACTACGTATTCGTCTACGTAGTATTGCGTAATGGACAACACGCATATGCCATCCAGCCCCATGGAATCGCCCTTCCCCGCCAGCGCCGACTACCGCTGGGCCTTTGACCTGGCACCCATCGGCCTGATTCTGTCACGCCAGCGCACCATCGTCGACTGCAACCAGAAGGTCTGTGAGCTTTTCTGCGTCGAGCGCGAGGACTTGCTGCAGCAGAGCTTTGCCATCCTCTACCCGAGCCAGGACGAATTCCAGCGTACCGGCGAGCGCATCGCCCAGCCGCTGATGCACCATGGCAGCTACCGCGACGAGCGCATCATGCGGCGCGTCGGTGGCCGCTTTGCCGGCGAGCTGTTCTGGTGCCGCGTGGCCGGCCGTGCGCTGGACCGCAGTGATCCGCATGCCGCCGGCATCTGGAGCTTCGAGGACATCGATAGCCGCCAGCCGCTCACGCCCGACCGCGCCACGCTCACCCCGCGTGAGCGCGAGGTCGCCAGCCAGCTGCTGACCGGCCTGACTTCCAAGGAAATCGCGCGCGTGCTGAACCTGAGCCACCGCACGGTCGAGGTGCACCGCGCCAGCCTGATGCGCAAGTACGACACCAGCACCACCGCCGCACTGATCCAGAAGCTGATGGCCGGTTCGCCCTGACCGCCAATTCCGTGGAACACCCGATAGGCAGACCGCATCCAGCCGGTCTAGCATGCAAGGCTGTACCTACTTTCCCCCATCACGCCATGACCGACACCCAGCAGCGCTACCCCTTCCCCGCCCTGGAGAATCTGCCCGACGATATCCGCGACACCATCCTGGCGGTGCAGGAAAAGACCGGCTTCGTGCCGAACGTATTCCTGCAGCTTGCGCGCCGCCCGGCCGAATGGCGCGCCTTCTTCGCCTACCACGATGCCCTGATGCTGCGCGAGGAGAGTTCGCTGACCAAGGCCGAGCGCGAAATGATCATCACCGCCATCAGCGCCCAGAACGAATGCCTGTACTGTGTGCTGGCGCATGGCGCGCTGCTGCGCATCTTCAAGCGCGACCCGCTGATCGCTGACCAGGTCGCCATCAACTACCGCACCGCCCACCTCAGCCCACGCGAACGCGCCATGCTGGACTTTGCCAGCAAGGTCAACCAGGCCTCGCATACCTTATGCGATGCCGATTTCGAGACCCTGCGCGCGCACGGCTTCGACGACGAGGACATCTGGGACATCGCCAGCATCACCGGTCTGTTCGGCCTGAGCAATCGCATCGTCGCCTTTACCGGCATGGAGCCGAACCCGGAGTTCTACCTGATGGGGCGCCAGCCGCGCAAGAAGCCGGCCGAAGCCTGAAACACGACAGCGCTTACTGCGCCGGCAGCACCTGCAGGATGCCGTCGCGCAGCCAGTCCGGCAGCGCCACCGCCTTGCCGGCGGCGTAATCGACCCAGACCATGGTGCAGCCACCATCGGCCACGATGGTGTCGGGCTGGCCATCGTGCTCGATCGTCATCCACATGTCGCAGGAGCTGCGGCCCACGCTGTTGACGAACAGGCGGATGCGCAGCTGTGCCGGATATTCGAGCTGGCGGTAGAAGTTGCAGAACACATTGGCCACCACCGGGCCCTCGCCGCTCTCGACCATGGTGCCACGCGCCTCGACCAGCCAGCGCACGCGCGCCTCCTCGAAATAGCGCACATACAGCGTGTTGTTCAAATGGGCAAAGGCATCCATGTCGCCCCAGCGCATGGACAGCACGGTTTCATAAACCTGGTATTTCTCTTGGGGCAAAGGCAGTTTCATGGGATTCGTTTTCGCTAGGTGGAACAAAGGCCATATGGCAGGCGCACATTCGGTCGATTTTGTCAGAAACCGGGCGTGCACTGCACCATTTGTCCCTACAATGTGAAAAATTGTCATGCAGACGCCAGCTTAGGCTCGTGTCTGTGTCCGCTAGCTAGAAACAAGAGGGAGACACCATGACCCCACAGCAAATCCTGGAACAATTCGGTCCGCGTGAATCGATGGAATACGATGTGGTCATCGTTGGCGGCGGTCCCGCCGGCCTGTCCACCGCCATCCGCCTGAAGCAGCTGGCGGCCGAAAAAGAGCAGGAAATCAACGTTGTCGTGCTGGAGAAAGGCTCCGAGCCCGGTGCCCATATCCTGTCCGGCGCCACCTTCGACCCGCGCGCCCTGAGCGAACTGATCCCCGACTGGAAGGAAAAAGGTGCTCCGCTGGACCAGCCGGTCAAGGAAGATGCCTTCCTGACACTGAAGGAAAACTCCGCCAGCCGCCTGCCCAACTTCCTGCTGCCCAAGTGCTTCCACAACGAAGGCAACTACATCATCAGCCTGGCCGACCTGACGCGCTGGCTCGGCCAGCAGGCCGAAGAGCTGGGCGTGGAAATCTTCCCGGGCTTTGCCGCCGCCGAAGTGCTGTACAACGACGACGGCTCGGTCAAGGGCGTTGCCACCGGCAACATGGGTATCGGCAAGGACGGTGAACCCTCCGACGCCTTCCAGCTCGGCATGGAACTGCATGCCAAGTACACCATCTTCGCCGAAGGCTGCCGCGGCCACCTGGGCAAGCAGCTGATCGAGCACTACCAGCTCGACGCCGGCAAGGATCCGCAGGCCTACGGCATCGGCATCAAGGAACTGTGGGAAGTCGATCCGTCCCGCCACGAACCCGGCCTGGTGCTGCACACCGCCGGCTGGCCGCTGGATGACGATACCTACGGTGGTTCCTTCATGTACCACTTTGGCGACAACAAGGTCGTGGTCGGTTTCGTCGTTGGCCTGGACTACCAGAACCCCTGGCTGAGCCCGTTCGAGGAATTCCAGCGCTTCAAGACGCACCCCAACATCAAGTGGTACTTCACCGACAAGGACGGCAATGTCAACGCCAAGCGCCTGAGCTATGGCGCGCGCGCCATCACCGCCGGCGGCCTGCTGAGCCTGCCCAAGACGGTGTTCCC
>JAAYCV010000222.1 GCA_012729605.1 Ramlibacter sp.
GTCACCATCCTGGAAGGCCTGCCCACGTTCCTGGGCGCGGTGGACCAGCAGATTGCCAAGGAAGCCAAGAAGGCGTTTGACAAGCAGGGCCTGAAGATCGAGCTCGGCGTCAAGGTCGGCGACATCAAGACCAGCAAGAAGGGCGTGAGCATTGCCTACACCAACGCCAAGGGTGAAGAGCAGAAGCTGGATGCCGACAAGCTGATCGTCTCCATCGGCCGCGTGCCGAACACCGACGGCCTGAATGCCGAAGCGGTGGGCCTGCAGCTGGATGAGCGTGGCTGTATCGTCGTGGACGACAACTGCAAGACCAACTTGCCCAACGTCTGGGCGGTGGGTGACGTGGTGCGTGGCCCGATGCTGGCGCACAAGGCGGAAGAAGAGGGCGTGGCCGTGGCCGAGCGCATCGCTGGCCAGCATGGCCATGTGGACTTCGCACTGGTGCCCTGGGTCATCTACACCAGCCCGGAAATCGCCTGGGTCGGTCGTACCGAAGAGCAGCTGAAGGAGCAGGGTGTGGCCTACAAGGCTGGCACCTTCCCGTTCATGGCCAACGGCCGTGCACGCGCGCTGGGTGACACCACCGGCATGGTGAAGTTCCTGGCCGATGCCACGACCGATGAAATCCTGGGCGTGCACATTGTCGGCCCGCTGGCTTCCGAACTGATCGCCGAAGCCTGCGTGGCCATGGCCTTCCGCGCCAGCAGCGAAGACATCGCGCGTATCTGCCATGCGCACCCGAGCCTGAGCGAATCCACCAAGGAAGCCGCCCTGGCTGTTGACAAGCGTACCCTGAACTTCTGATGTCAGAATCGGCGAGTACTCCCGGTCCGGTGACCCGGATCTACCAGCAGCGACTGGCAGAAAAGGGTTTCCGGAGCGACCCGGCCCAGTTGCGGGCCATTCAGGAGCTGGACCGTTGCGCTGTCGAGTGGTCACACTACAAGCGCAAGCGTTCCAGTTCGCTGAAGAAATTCATCAACCGCCTGCCGGTCCCGAAAGGGGTCTACATGTACGGCGGGGTTGGCCGCGGCAAGAGCTTCCTGATGGACTGCTTTTTTGATGCCGTGCCGATCAAGCGCAAGACGCGCCTGCACTTCCACGAATTCATGCGCGAGGTGCACCGTGAACTGGCCAATCTGCAGGGCACGGAAAACCCGATTGATGTGCTTGGCGAACGCATGGCCAAGCGCTTCAAGCTGATCTGTTTCGACGAGTTCCACGTCAACGACGTGGCGGACGCCATGCTGCTGCACCGCATGCTGCAGTCGCTGTTCGACAACCAGGTCGGCTTTGTCACCACCTCCAACTTCCGTCCGGACCAGCTGTACCCCAACGGCCTGCACCGCGACCGCATTCTGCCGGCGATTGCGCTGCTGAACGAGCGTCTGGAAGTGATGAGCGTGGACAACGGTACCGATTACCGCCAGCGAACGCTGGAAAAGCTGCGCCTGTACCTGACGCCGATCACGCCCGATACCGATGCCGAAATGCACCAGGCTTTCGACGAGCTGAGTGCCGGCAACGACGAAGAGCCGGTGTTCGAGCTGAAATCGCGCAAAATCAAGGCGCGCCGCCGCCGCGGTCCGGTGATCTGGTTCGATTTCCGGGACCTGTGCGGTACCGCCAGCTCGCAGAACGACTATCTGGAAATTGCCACGCAGTGCCATACCGTGCTGCTGTCCAATGTGCCGGAGATGGACGCCAGCATGTCCACCAGTGCGCGTCGTTTCACGCTGCTGATCGACGTGCTGTATGACCGTCGCGTCAAGCTGATGGTGTCGGCGGCGGTAGAACCCGCGCGCCTGTATACCAAGGGCGCACTGGCGCACGAGTTTGTGCGTACTGCCTCGCGACTCGAGGAAATGCAGTCGGCTGAATACCTGGCGCTGGAACACCGCAGCGTCGACATCACGATTACCTGAGATCGACCTGATGCAGTTGCACCACCATGTCCTTCCCTTCGGTCGCCAGGCTGGGCTGGTGCTGCTGGCTGCAGCTGCCAGCGTGCTGGCCGCTTGTACGGCACCGAAGATCCCTGACCCGGCTCCTACGAAAGAAGAGGTGCCGTTTCTGGGGCAGCAGCTGACGCAGCAGGAAATCACGCGCCTGCGCCAGCAGGTCGAAGGCCAGCGGGCCACGCTGCGCCAAGGCTGGGAAAACGACCAGCGTGCTTGCTACCAGCGCTTCTGGGTCGATGCCTGCCTGAAGCAGGAGCGTCGCGCCTTTCTGGCACAGGATCTGGTGCTGCAAAAGCAGGAGGTCGAGCTGAACCGCCAGGAC
>JAAYCV010000223.1 GCA_012729605.1 Ramlibacter sp.
ACGCGCTGCGCGATACCTTGCAACAGAGATTTGGCGAGCGTTGTTCGGCGTCCCTGGCGGTGCGCGAGCAGCATGGCCGTGACGAATCGCCGTTTGATGTGGACCCGCCCGAGCTGGTGGTGTTCTGTGAGTCCACCGAAGAAGTCGCCTTTGTCATGCAGCAGGCGCATGCGCATGCGGTGCCGGTGATTCCCTACGGGGCCGGCTCCTCGCTTGAAGGGCATCTGCTGGCAGTGCAGGGCGGCATCAGCCTGGATGTATCGCGCATGAACCGCGTGCTGCGCGTGAGCGAGGACGACCTGAGCGTGACCGTGCAGGCCGGCGTGACGCGTGAACAGCTCAACAGCGAGATCCGCCATACCGGGCTGTTCTTTCCGCTGGATCCGGGTGCCAACGCCAGCATTGGCGGCATGACGGCCACGCGTGCCAGCGGCACCAACGCGGTACGCTACGGCACCATGCGCGAGAACGTGCTGGCCCTGACGGTGGTCACGGCCGACGGCCGCATCGTGCGGACCGGCACGCATGCGCGCAAGTCCAGCGCCGGCTACGACCTGACGCGCCTGTTCGTCGGCAGCGAGGGCACGCTGGGCGTGATCACCGAAATCACGGTGCGTATCTACCCGCAGCCAGAGCATGTGGCGGCGGCCGTGGTGCAGTTCCCCACGGTGGCCGATGCCGTCAACACCACCATCCAGATCATCCAGCTGGGCGTGCCGATTGCGCGCTGCGAGCTGCTGGACGCCAATGCCGTGCGCGCCGTGAACCGTTACGACAAGCTGGAGCTGGCCGAATCGCCGATGCTGTTGATGGAGTTTCACGGCAGTGCCGCGGGCGTGCAGGAGCAGGCTGAGCTGGTGCAGGAGATTGCCGCCGGCCATGGCGGTAGCGCTTTCGAGTGGGCGCACCAGCCGGAGGAGCGCAGCCGCCTGTGGAAGGCGCGCCACAATGCGCTGTTTGCGGGCTTGCAACTCAAGCCTGGCAGCCGTGCCGTCACGACCGATACCTGCGTGCCGATTTCGCGCCTGGCCGAATGCGTGGTCGAGACCGCGCAGGAGGCCGATGCTTCGGGCCTGCCCTACATGGTGGTTGGCCACGTGGGCGACGGCAACTTCCACATGCTGTACCTGACCGATCCGGCCATTCCGGCCGAGCGCGAGCTGGCGGAATCGCTCAATCGCCGTCAGGCGCTGCGCGCCATTCGCGCTGGCGGCACCTGTACCGGCGAGCACGGCGTTGGCCTGCACAAGATGGAGCTGCTGCAGGAAGAAGCGGGAGATGCCGCGATTGACCTGATGCGCACGCTCAAGCAGGCGCTGGACCCGCGCAACATCCTGAACCCGGGCAAGATCTTCACGCTGTAAACAGCACGACCGGGGCTGGCCCGGTCGTTGCTGTGGTCGTGGCTGGCGATCAGGCCGACTGCTGTTCGCGCAGCGCCTGCAGGCGCGCGATCACTTGCGGATCAGGCTGCTTCACGGTGGCAATCGTGCCTTGGTAGATCAGGCCCTGGTTGCCGTCCAGCGTCAGCGTGTCGCCTTCGCGCAGCTGCAGCGCGCCGAGTTGCAGGCTGCGGCTGCCCATGTCAATGCTCAGTGTTTCGCAACCGACCAGGCAGACCTTGCCCAGCTGGCGTGCCACCACCGCGGCGTGCGAGGTGCGCGCGCCGTTGCGCGTGAGCAGGCCGACCGAGGTTTCCAGTGCGGCGATGTC
>JAAYCV010000001.1 GCA_012729605.1 Ramlibacter sp.
CGCAACGGCAAGTCGTCGGGCTGAGAGTCCCTGCGCCCAAGCAAAAGCGCCGACCCTGACGGGTACGGCGCTTTTTTGATGGCTGCCCGGATCGGGACGAACCGGCCTCAGCCGCGTCCCACCACCTGGGCCGTGGCGGCCAGCTCCTCCAGCATCGCCAGCGACATCCAGCCGGAGTTGGCATACGGATTGAAATCCGCACCTTCGGAATATTTCAGGATGACAGAGGTGTTGAGCTCGCCGATATCGACCAGGCCCATGGTCCAGCCCGGGTACTGGCGCTCGGTGATTTCATCGTAATGCAGCAGCTGCACATCGGTGTGGTGCACGCTGCGCTGGATCTCGGTGTACAGGCGGTTGACTTCCTCGCGGCTGCCTTCCAGCAGCTGCATGAAGATATTGTTGCTGTAGCACAGGATGCCGGTAATGCCATGCTCGGCATTGTGCCGGCGCGCGCGCTGCAGGATCACCTCCAGGCTCTCGGTGGTGGACTGGGTGGCACGGCTTACATACAACAATCTGACCAGCATGGTCTCTCTCCCGGAAAATCAGAAAACAATCAGTCCTTGAACGGAATCAGCGACAGGAATTCTCGGCGCAGGTTGGGATCCTTCAGGAACACGCCACGCATTACCGAGTTCAGCATCTTGCTGTCCATGTCCTTCACGCCACGCCAGGCCATGCAGTAGTGGCTGGCCTGCATCACCAGCGCCAGGCCATCAGGATGGGTCTTCTTCTGGATCAGGTCGGCCAGCTGGATGACTGCCTCCTCCTGGATCTGCGGGCGGCTCATGACCCACTCGGCCAGGCGCGCATACTTGGACAGGCCGATCACGTTGGTGTGCTCGTTCGGCATCACGCCAATCCACAGCTTGCCGATCACCGGCACCAGGTGGTGCGAGCAGGCGCTGCGCACCGTGATCGGGCCGACGATCATCAGCTCGTTCAGGTGCTCGGCGTTGGGAAATTCGGTCAGCACCGGCGGCTTGACGTAACGGCCGGCAAAGACTTCCTTCAGGTACATCTTGGCCACGCGCCGCGCCGTGTTGTCGGTGTTGTGGTCGTTGGCGGTATCGATCACCATGCTGTCAAGCACGCCCTGCATCTTCTGCTCGACTTCGTCCAGCAGCTGCTCCAGCTCGCCCGGCTGCAGGTAGTCGGCAATATTGTCGTTGGCGTGGAAACGCTTGCGAGCCGCCAGCAGGCGCTCGCGGATCTTCACCGATACCGGTGTCCCTTCGTCTTGGGGAGGCTGGGGAGTGGTCATGGATTCAGGATAATCGCAACAGAATGGCAAAAGTGCAGCATACCACCACCCTGCCCCGGCTGCCGGCATTCCGGCAAGCCCTGACGGATGGCAGCTGAAATTTATTATTCGAGCACGAAATCGGCCACCAGTGGCAGGTGATCCGACAGCCGCGCCCAGGAACGCAGACCCGTGGTCGATTCCAGCGTGGCCTTCTGCGGCACGAACTGGCGCAGCATCTGCAGGCCACGGTAATAGATGAAATCGAGCTGGGTCAGCGGCAGCGTGGACGGGTAGGTACGGTACGCCGGCAGACCATGCTCGCACAACAGGCCGGCCTGGTCCATGAAACGCGTCAGGCGCTTGCCCCAGTCGTTGAAGTCACCGGCAATCACCAGCGGCTCGTCTTCCGGAATCTCGCGCAGCACGAAGTCGATCAGCTGCTGCACCTGGCGCACGCGGCTGGCGGCAATCAGCCCCAGATGCACCACGATCACGTGGATGCAGCGGCCGCGCACCGTGATCTCGCTGTGCAGCAAGCCACGCTGCTCGAAACGGTGGTCCGACATATCCTCGTGCTGGTGCCGTGCCACCTCGCCGCGCGTCAGCAACGCATTGCCGTGCTCGCCGTGCTTGGTGGTGGCATTGGTGACATACACGGCCTGGTAATGCGTGTCGGCCAGGAAGTCGGCCTGGCTCTGGCGCGGCCAGTCGTTGAACTTGCGTTCCCACTGGCGGTTCAGCTTGCGCACCTCCTGCAGGCAGACCACATCGGCGTCGAGCTGACGGATGGCCTGCTGCAGGTTGTGGATTTCGAGCCGACTCATCGGACCCATGCCCTGCACACCCTTGTGGATGTTGTAGGTGGCCACGCGCAGCACTTGCTCGCGTGGCAGGTCGGTCGGAATCGGCGGCGTCATGACGGCGCTGGATCAGCCCTGGCGCGCCTCGGTGGAGACCGGGTTGCGCAGGCGGATGTGCAGCTCGCGCAGCTGCTTCTCGTCCACCGAGCTCGGTGCCTGCGTTAGCAGACACTGGGCGCGCTGCGTCTTCGGGAAGGCGATCACGTCACGGATCGATTCGGCACGCGTCATCAGCGTGATCAGGCGGTCCAGACCGAAAGCCAGGCCACCGTGCGGCGGTGCGCCGTACTGCAGCGCATCCAGCAGGAAGCCGAACTTGAGCTGGGCTTCTTCCGGACCGATCTTGAGCGCGTTGAACACCTTGCTCTGCACCTCGGCACGATGGATACGCACCGAGCCGCCACCCAGCTCCCAGCCGTTCAGCACCATGTCGTAGGCCTTGGCCACGCACTTGGACGGATCGCTGTCCATGTAGTCTTCATGGCCATCCTTCGGCGAAGTGAAGGGATGGTGCATGGCGTTCCAGCGGTCATCTTCCTCGTCGTATTCGAACATCGGGAAGTCCACCACCCACAGCGGTGCCCAGCGGTCGTCGAACAGGCCGTTGTTCTTGCCGAAATCACTGTGGCCGATCTTCAGGCGCAGCGCGCCGATGGCGTCGTTCACCACCTTGGCCTTGTCGGCACCAAAAAAGATCAGGTCGCCATCATTGGCACCGGTACGCTCCAGGATCGCCTGCAGCGCGGCATCGTGCAGGTTCTTCACGATCGGGCTCTGCAGGCCTTCGCGGCCCTTGGCCTTCTCGTTGACCTTGATCCAGGCCAGGCCCTTGGCGCCGTAGATCTTGACGAACTCGGTGTAGCCGTCGATCTCGCCACGGGTCAACTGGTTGCCGTTCGGTACGCGCAGCGCCACCACGCGGCCACCGCCCATGGTAGCAGGCGTGCTGAACACCTTGAAATCCACATCGGCCATGACATCGGTCAGCTCGGTGAATTCCAGCTTGACGCGCAGGTCCGGCTTGTCGGAACCAAAGCGGTGCATCGCTTCGGAGAACTGCATCACGGGGAATTCGCCCAGATCCACATCCATGGTGTTGCGGAACACCGTCTTGATCATGTCCTGGAACAGCGCGCGGATCTCTTCTTCACCCAGGAAAGACGTCTCGATGTCGATCTGCGTGAATTCGGGCTGGCGGTCGGCGCGCAGGTCTTCGTCACGGAAGCACTTGGTGATCTGGTAGTAGCGGTCGTAACCGGCCACCATCAGCAGCTGCTTGAACAGCTGCGGCG
>JAAYCV010000224.1 GCA_012729605.1 Ramlibacter sp.
CCCACGGTTTCGGTCGTCACGCGCAGGTGCATGCGCTGCAGTGCGGCTTCGGGCTCAAACTCCACGCCCACATGGGTCAGCGCCAGCGGGTGGCACAGTGGGATCAGCTGCGCCGTCTGCTTGGTGCCCTGGATCGCGGCCAGGCGTGCCACGCCCAGCACATCACCTTTCTTCGCGCTGCCACTCATCAGCATGGCGAAGGTGTCCGGCTGCATGGTGATATGGCCGGTGGCAGTGGCAATGCGGCGGGTTTCGGCCTTGCTGCCGACATCGACCATATGGGCCTGGCCGGTGCTGTCAAAATGGGTCAGTTCACTCATGGGAAAAACAAGGAATATGGCTGAAGAGAATCCGACAAGTGTAGCGGCTGTGCCGGGCCTGCCACCGGTGCTGGGCATGGTGGGCTGGTCTGGCAGCGGCAAGACCACGCTGCTGGAGCAGTTGCTGCCGGTGTTGCGGGCGCGTGGCGTCTCGGTCTCGGTGATCAAGCACAGCCACCATGACATCGTGCTGGATGTGCCGGGCAAGGACAGCGACCGCCACCGCCGTGCCGGTGCGCAGGAGGTGATGGTGGTATCACCGTATCGCTGGGGCCTGTTTGCCGAGACCGCCGAGACCGCCGAGATGCCGACGCTGCAACAGCAACTGCAGCGGCTGGCGCCAGTCGATCTGGTGCTGGTGGAAGGGCAGAAACAGCTGGCGATTCCCAAGATCGAGATTTACCGGCCAGCGGTAGGCGCATTGCCGCGCTACCCGACGGACTGTCATATCATTGCCGTAGCCAGTGACGCCGCCCCCGGACCGGAGGGCGCGCCGCCGGGCATCGCCTGGCTGGACCTGGACGATGTGCCAGGCGTGGCCGATTTCCTGCAGCAGTGGCTGCAGCGACAGCAACAGAAGTGACCCCAACCATGATTCGAATTCTTTACTTTGGCATGCTGCGTGACAAGCTGGGCTGTGACCAGGAGCAGCTCGAATGGCAGGGCGGCAGCACCGAACAGCTGCTGGCGCAACTGCGCAGCCGTGATGCCCAGTGGGCCGAGGCGCTCGCGCCGGGCCAGGTGTTCCGCGTGGCGGTGAACCGCCAGATGGCTTACGAAGACATGCCGATCCCGGATGGTGCCGAAGTCGGCATCCTGCCGCCGGTCACGGGAGGCTGAGCATGTGGCTGAAGGTGACGGTGCAGGAAGCCGCATTCGACCTGCAACAGGAAGAACGCCTGCTGCTGGCAGAAGCCGGTGATGCCGGCGCGCTGGTGGCGTTTCAGGGCATGGTACGAGCGCACGATCAGGAGCATCCGCTGGCGGCGCTGCACCTGGAACACTACCCTGGCATGACCGAAGGCGAGATCGAGCGCATTGCGCAACAGGCTGCTGAGCGCTGGCCGGTATCGGCCTGTCGCGTGATCCACCGCGTGGGCCGGCTCACGCCCGGCGAGGGCATCGTGCTGGTGCTGGTGGCATCGGTACATCGCCGTGCCGCATTCGCCGCCTGCGAATACCTGATGGACTTTCTCAAGACCGAAGCACCCTTCTGGAAGCGCGAGGAGTTTGCTGACGGCAGCCACAGCTGGGTTGCCGCCAAATCCAGCGATGACGCGGCGCGCGAGCGCTGGCAGGCATGACGCAGGTGCTCGGTCTGCTGCTGGCCGGCGGAGAAGGGCGGCGCATGGGCGGCCAGGACAAGGGCCAAGTGCTTTTCAAGGGCAGGCCCTTGGCGCAGCATGTGCTGGAGCGGCTACAGCCACAAGTGCAGCAGGTGCTGATCAGTGCCAACCGCCATCTGCCGGAATACCAGGCGCTGGGTGCACCGGTCATGCGCGATGCTGAACGCTGGCAAGGCATGGGCCCGCTGGCGGCGCTGGCTACGCTGGTCGGGCAATACGTGGCTGACCCAGCGCCCGATTACCTACAACTGGTGCCGTGTGACACGCCGCATCTGCCGTCAGATCTGGTGGCGCACCTGCTGCGGGCGCTGCAGCAGGATCCCT
Source organism: Ramlibacter sp. (assembly GCA_012729605.1). Lineage (GTDB taxonomy): Bacteria > Pseudomonadota > Gammaproteobacteria > Burkholderiales > Burkholderiaceae_C > Brachymonas > Brachymonas wangyanguii. Next base: position 1,991 of record JAAYCV010000224.1, read on the forward strand.
CGCTCGAACTGGTCTACCCCTCTACCAAGGAGGGAGTGCAGCCCGCCTGTCTGCTGGCACAATGGTCCGTCGTGGCCAGCGTGCCGGACTACCTGATGCAGGGCGGCCGCAGCCTGCGTGGCTGGATCGCAGGCCGCCGCGCTGCCGCCGTGCCGTTTGTGACGGCCACCGATTTTGCCAATGCCAATGATCCGCAGACACTGGCCCGGCTTGAACAACCCTGATTCCGAGACACCATGCTTCTTGATTACTACGATGCTCGCCGGCAGCTGCTGGCCTCCCTGCCCGCCGTGACCGACAGCCAGGTGCTGCCGCTGACGCAGGCCGTGGACCGGGTGCTGGCCGCCGATGTTGCCGCCAGCTACGACACGCCGCAATTCGACAACAGCGCCATGGATGGCTACGCCATCGCCGATCCGCAGGCCGACCGACTGCAGTTCAGCCTGGTCGGCCGTATTGCCGCCGGCGACAGCGCCGAAGGCGTGCAGCTGCAGCCGGGCCAGGCGGTGCGCATCTTTACCGGTGCGCCGGTGCCCGCTGGCACCAGCGCCGTGGTGCCGCAGGAAGAGGTCGAGGCCGGTGAGAGAGAAATCACGCTGCAGCGCGCCGCGCGCGCCGGCCAGCATATCCGCTACCGCGCCGAGGAATACGCCGCTGGCAGCCAGCTGCTGGCCGCCGGCACCCGACTGGATGCCGCCGCCATCGGCCTGGCAGCCAGCCAGGGGCATGCCAGCCTGCCGGTGCTGCGCCCGCTGCGCGTCACGGTCTTCTCCAGCGGTGACGAGCTGCGCGAGCCGGGCCAGCCGCTTGGCCCGGGCCAGATTTACGATGCCAATCGCTTCCAGATGCTGGCCTGGCTGGCGGGCATGCAGGTCGAGTTGGTCGATGGCGGTGCGCTGCCCGATGACGCCCAGGTCACCAGCGAGCGGCTGGAAGCGGCAGCGCAACAATCCGATGTGATCCTGACCAGCGGTGGCGTTTCCGTCGGCGAAGAGGACCATGTGCGCAATGCGCTGTTGCGCATCGGCAAGATCGAGTTCTGGAAGCTGGCCATCAAGCCCGGCAAGCCGTTTGCCTGGGGCCAATCCGGCCGCGCCCAGATCTTCATGCTGCCGGGCAACCCGGTGGCGACTTTCGTCACCTTCTTCATGCTAGTGGCACCGGCGCTGCGCCGCATGCAAGGCCTGGCCCAGACCGATCCGCTCAGCTTCCGTGCCACGGCCAGCTTTGAGCGCAGCAAGCGTGAACCGCGCCGTGAGTTCCTGCGTGGCGTGGCCAGCGTGGGGCCGGACGGCCAGTGGAGCGTGCGTGCGCTGCAGGGCCAGAGCTCGGCCATGCTGTCGGCCTGCGTGGCCGCCAATGTGCTGATCGAAATGCTGCCCGATACCCCGGTAGCCGTGGGCGATACGCTGACGGTCTACCCGCTGCCCGGCAAAGGAGTGCTGTGATGACCGAATCGACCCTGCCTGAAATCACCATCGGCCTGGTCTCGGTGAGTGACCGCGCCAGCAGCGGCGTCTACCAGGACGAGGGCCTGCCGGCGCTGCGCGAGTGGCTGCAGGCGGCGCTGCGCAATCCGGTGCAGTTCGAGGAACGCCTGATTCCCGACGAACAGCCGGTGATCGAAGCCACGCTGAAAGAGCTGGCCGATACGCGCGGCTGCTGCCTGGTGCTGACCACCGGTGGCACCGGCCCGTCGCCGCGTGACGTGACGCCGGAAGCCACGCTGGCCGTGGCCGATCGCGTCATGCCCGGTTTTGGCGAACAGATGCGCCAGGTCAGCCTGCACTACGTGCCGACGGCGATCCTGTCACGCCAGGTGGGCGTGACACGCGGCACCTGCCTGATGCTGAACCTGCCCGGTCGACCCAAGTCGATCCGCGAGACGCTGGAAGGCGTGCGCGCTGACGATGGTGCGGTGCTGGTGCACGGCGTGTTTGCCTCGGTGCCGTACTGTATCGAGCTGATGGGCGGCCCGTATATCGAGACGCACGCCGAATACGTGACGGCTTTCCGTCCGAAAAAGAAGTAAGGCGAACCGGCCGAGACCGGTGGCTCAGCCGCCGGTCATCGACATGAAGCGGATCGTCTGCTCGGGCTTTTCCTGGAACTCGTGGCGTTCCGGCTTGAGCTCGATGGCTTCGCGGATGGCGGCTTCGAGCTCTGCATCCGAGCAGCCGGCGCGCAGCAGCGGACGCAGCTCAAAGCTCTGCTCCTGACCCAGGCACATGTACAGCGTGCCATCCACCGCCAGCCGCACGCGGTTGCAGGCGGCGCAGAAGTGCTGCGACATCGGCGTGATCAGGCCCAGCGTGAAGCCGGAATCCGGACTGATCCAGTAGCGCGCCGGGCCACCGCCGAGCTTGGCCTCACTCGGGATCAGGCCGTATTTCTGCTGCAGCTCCCAGGTCAGATCGGTCAGCGACAGGCCCTGTGTTTCGCGGCCGGTGTGGCCCATCGGCATGGCCTCGATCAGGCGCAGCACGAAATCGTTGTCCATGCAGAATGTCACCATGGCATCGAGATCGATATCGTTCACACCGATCATCGGCACCATGTTGATCTTGATGCGGGTAAAGCCGGCCTGCTTGGCCGCCTGCAGGCCGTTGAGCACCTTTTCCAGGCTGTCGCTGCCGGTGATCTGCTGCACGCATTCGCCGCGCAGCGAATCCAGGCTGACGTTGAGACGATCCACGCCGGCATCGCGCAGCGCCTGCGCATGCTTGACCAGCTGCGTGCCGTTGGTGGTGAGCGACAGGTCTTCCACATGGGGCAGGGCGGCAATGCGTGCCGCCAGCGCGGGCAGATTGCGGCGCAACAGCGGCTCGCCCCCGGTCAGGCGAAAGCGCGTGGTGCCCATGCGCGCAAAGGCGGCGATCACGCGTTCGACCTCGTCAAAGGTGAGCCAGTTGTCCGGCTCCTCGAAATCGCGGAACCCCTTGGGGATGCAATAGCTGCAACGCAGGTCGCAGCGGTCCGTCACTGATACGCGCAGGTAGTCGATGGTGCGGCCAAAACGGTCTTGCAGGCTGATAGTCATGCAGCGATTGTCGCTGTTTTTAGAGTCCGTACAGAGGGAGGGCTTACGCGCATCAGGTGAATCGGGTCGGGCAGCAGAAATCCATGGGCTGGCCGCTGAGTGGATGCGGGATCTGCAGCGCGTAGGCGTGCAGCAGCAGACGCGCTGCCATGGCCTGATTCGCGGCATCGCCATACAGGGTATCGCCCACAATCGGGTGTCCGATGGACAACAGGTGCACGCGCAGCTGGTGCGAGCGGCCGGTGACCGGCTCCAGGTCCAGCACGCTGTGCGGCCGTGCCGGCCGGAAGAAATCGGCCGCCAGTCCCGCACATGCGTCCTGCGGCCCGAGCCGACGCCAGTGCGTCACGCTCGGCTTGCCGATGGCATGGTCGACCTTGCTGCGCGGGCGGTTCGGCCAGTC
>JAAYCV010000225.1 GCA_012729605.1 Ramlibacter sp.
ATAATGGCAACCGGCGCAAGCCGGTGTTCCATGCTGTTCGGGGCGCTGCGGCGCCCTGAACTGTTTCTGCGTCGCGCTTGGCGGCGCTTCGGGAGAAAGGAATGAAGATTGCCGTCCTGGGCGCGGGCGCGTGGGGAACCGCCGTTGCCATCAGTGCCGCACAAGGCCACCACGTCGATCTGTGGACGCGCCAGCCAGCGCATGCCGAGGCGATGCGTACCGAAGGCGTGAACGTGCGCTACCTGCCGGGCATTCCGTTGCCGGAAGCGATCCGGGTACACGCGGGCCAGGCCACGGCTGCCGAGTTGCAGCAGCATGATCTGGTGATCGTGGCGACACCGACGGCGGCCTTGCGCGCACAGCTGCAGCAGCTGCGTGGCTGCCAGGTGCCGCTGGTCTGGCTCTGCAAGGGCTTCGAGCAGGTGCAGCCGGGCGCAGATTTTGGCCTGCTGCCGCATGAAGTGATGGCCGAAGTGGCGCCGGAGCTGCAGGCCGGCGTGCTGAGCGGCCCGAGTTTTGCCCAGGAAGTGGCGCACCAGCAGGCCACGGCGCTGGTGGTGGCAAGCCCGCAGGAAATAGTCTGCGAACGCGTGGTGGAAGCGCTGCACAACAGCACGCTGCGTGTCTACCGCAGCCAGGACTGGGTCGGCGTGGAAGTTGGCGGTGCGGTGAAGAACGTGCTGGCGATTGCCACTGGCGTGCTCGATGGACTGCGCGAATCCCTGGCACCGGGCCGGGCCGTACCCGGCCTGAATGCGCGTGCCGCCTTGCTGACACGCGGCCTGGCCGAGATGACGCGCCTGGGCGTGGCAATGGGGGCGCAGCCGGCTACTTTCATGGGCCTGAGCGGCATGGGTGACCTGGTGCTGACGGCCACTGGTGAGCTGAGTCGCAACCGCAAGGTCGGCCTGCTGCTGGCGCAGGGCATGAGTGCCGAGCAGGCGGTGCAAAGCCTGGGCCATGTGGCCGAAGGTGCCTACAGCGCGCGCACCGTGCTGGCGCGTGCGCAGACGCTGGGCGTGGACATGCCGATCACGCGCTGCGTGGTGGGCCTGCTGGATGGCAGCATCAACGCCGAACGCGCGGCGCGCTTCCTGATGGAGCGCGATGCCAAGACCGAGCACGAATAAGGCCGGCGGCGGGAAATATCAGCTTGGGGTAAAGGCCAGGCGCACGTAGATCGGCGCAAAGGCTTCGCCCTGGTTGATGTCGACCAGGCCTTCCTTGGCCAGTTCGAGCAGGGCGACAAAGGTGACGACCAGCACCGGTACGCCGAGTGAAGGGTCGAACAGTTCGCCAAACTCCAGGAAGCGTCGACCCTGCAATTGCTTGAGCACCAGGCTCATGTGCTCGCGCACACTGAGCTGTTCGCGGCCTATGCGGTGGTGCTGTACCAGCCGGGCGCGCTTGAGGATATCGGCCCAGGCCTGGCGCAAATCGTCCAGGTGCACGTCGGGAAAGCGCGGCTGCAGCGATTGCTCGATATGGCCATGGGCACGGAAGAAGTCGCGGCCGGCTTGCGGCACGGTAGCGAGCTGCGCCGCGGCCAGCTTGATGCGCTCATATTCCTGCAGGCGGCGCACCAGTTCGGCGCGCGGGTCTTCAGCTTCTTCGCCGTCGGCGGTCTTGCGTGGCGGCAGCAGCATGCGCGACTTGATCTCGATCAGCATGG
>JAAYCV010000226.1 GCA_012729605.1 Ramlibacter sp.
GGCAAGGGCCCGCAAGGCCATGACGGCAATACGCCGCTGACGCAGGTCGACCAGGTCGTGCAGGCGCATGGCGCCACGATCGTGGGTTACGCCAACCTGGCTGCGCGCGTGGGTGCCGATGCCAGCGCGCTTTATGCGCGCAACGTGCTGGACTTCCTGAAGCTGGTGCTGCCGCCAGAGAAGGGCCTGACCATCGACATGGAAGACGACATCGTGGCGGCCTGCCTGATGACGCAGAACGGCGAAACCAGGAGGAAGTAATGGAACTCGTCTCTCCCACCATCATCAACCTGATCATTTTCGTGCTGGCCATTTATGTGGGCTATCACGTGGTCTGGAACGTGACCCCAGCATTGCACACGCCCCTGATGGCGGTGACCAATGCCATTTCGGCCATCGTCATCGTCGGCGCCATGATGGCTGCCGCGCTGACCGAGGGCGGCCTGGCCAAGAGCATGGGCGTGCTGGCGGTAGCGCTGGCAGCCGTGAACGTGTTTGGCGGTTTCCTGGTAACGCGACGCATGCTGGAAATGTTCAAGAAGAAAGAGCGCAAGCCCAAGCAGGGAGGTGAAGCATGAGCCTCAACCTCGTAACCCTGTTGTATCTGGTGGCCAGTATCTGTTTCATCCAGGCACTGAAAGGCCTCAGCCATCCCACCACCTCGATCCGCGGCAACCTGTTCGGCATGATCGGCATGGCGATTGCCGTGCTGACGACCGCAGCGCTGATCGTGAAACTCGCGGCTTCCCCGATTGGTCTGGGCTGGGTGCTGCTCGGCCTGGTCGTTGGTGGTGGTATCGGCACCATCATGGCACAGCGCGTCGAGATGACCAAGATGCCGGAGCTGGTCGCCTTCATGCACAGCATGATCGGCCTGGCGGCGGTGTTCATCGCCGTGGCCGTGGTGACCGAGCCCTGGGCCTTTGGCCTGACCGCACATCCGGCCAACGGCGTGCGTGAAACGATCCCGACCGGCAACCGTCTGGAGCTGTTCCTGGGTGCTGCCATTGGTGCGATCACCTTCAGCGGCTCTGTGATTGCCTTCGGCAAGCTGTCCGGCAAGTACAAGTTCCGCCTGTTCCAAGGTCGTCCGGTGGTGTTCAAGGGCCAGCAGATGCTGAACCTGGCACTGGGCCTGCTGACCATCGGCCTGGGCCTGGTCTATGCCTTTACCGAGAACTGGACGGCGTTCTACATCATGCTGGCGCTGTCCTTCGTGATGGGCGTGCTGCTGATCATCCCGATTGGCGGCGCCGACATGCCGGTGGTGGTGTCGATGCTGAACAGCTACTCGGGCTGGGCGGCAGCCGGTATCGGTTTCAGCCTGAACAACTCCATGCTGATCATTGCCGGTTCGCTGGTGGGTTCGTCCGGTGCCATCCTGAGCTACATCATGTGCAAGGCGATGAACCGGTCGTTCTTCAGCGTGATTCTGGGTGGCTTTGGCGGCGAGGCCGGTACGGCTGGCGGTGGCGATCAGGAGCAGCGCAGCGTCAAGAGCGGCAGTGCCGACGACGCGGCCTACATGATGTCCAACGCCGACAGCGTGATCATCGTGCCGGGCTACGGTCTGGCGGTGGCACGTGCCCAGCACGCCGTGAACGAACTGGCGCAGAAGCTGACCGACATGGGCGTGACCGTGCGCTACGCCATCCACCCGGTGGCAGGCCGCATGCCTGGCCACATGAACGTGCTGCTGGCCGAAGCCGAAGTGCCGTACGACCAGGTGTTCGAGATGGAAGACATCAACGGCGAATTCCCGCAGACCGATGTCGCCATCATTCTGGGGGCCAACGACGTGGTGAACCCGGCGGCACTGGAAAAGGGCAGCCCGATCTACGGCATGCCGATCCTGGAAGCCTACAAGGCGCGCACCGTGATCGTAAACAAGCGTTCCATGGCATCGGGTTATGCCGGCCTGGACAACGAACTGTTCTACATGGACAAGACCATGATGGTGTTTGGCGACGCCAAGAAGGTGGTGGAGGACATGATCAAGGCGCTGGATTGATCCGGGGCTTTGGGTGACGGGGCTTGGGCTTCGTCACTGTCATCCACGAGGAGGGCGATGCCGGGAGGTGTCGCCCTTTTTTTGCGGTTTGCCGGCGTGGCTGCGAAGCAGGAGTAGATATGACAAAGGCGATACCCGGTAGGGGTATCGCCTTTGCTGGCATGAGCTTGCTGGTCTGATTACTTGCTGACCATTGCCCGGCGCATGATGCGGCCAGCTGCCTCATGGGTAATGCCGCCAGCCAGCGTCCCGTAGTGCGATCCCCAGTGGCCGCTCGTACCAGGGGCCCGGGTAGCGAGGAACAGATCGGAGACTTCGGTGCTGCTGTAACGCATCAGTTCGGCTCCCTGTAGCACACGAGCCAGTGCTTCAGTCATCGGGCGGGCCAGGAATTCGTCGTCAAGCGCAGCACGCATCAGTTGATCGGTATGCTGCACCAAGGCATCAAAGCGGGCGTCCTGGCCAGCCAATGGGCGTACTTCATCCAGAACGGCCTCGATGGTACGCGGGTCGCGCATCATGGCGCGGCGGACGTCCATGCACATCATGTTGGCGGTGCCTTCCCAGACGCTGTTTAGCGGGGATTCGCGGAATACGCGTGCTATCGGGTTCTCTTCGATAAAACCGTTGCCACCGTGGCATTGCAGTGCCTCGTTGGCAATGGAGGGTGCACGTGAGCAGTTGAAGAACTTGGCGGCTGGCGTGGAGACGCGTGCCAGCAGTTTTTCTTGTTCATCGCTATCCATCAGGTCGGTAGCGCGAGCAATGCGCAGGCTCATGAGTGTGGCTGCTTCTACTTCCACGGCCATGTCGGCCAGCACATTGGTCATCATCGGGCGTTCGGCAATGCTGCTGCCAAAGGCGTTGCGGGTGCTGGTATGACGCAGTGCCAGTGTCAGCGCCTGGCGCATCAAGCCGGCCGAACCGACGGCAAAATCCAGCCGTGTCAGGTGAGCATGCGACAGGATTTCGCGGATACCGCGACCTTCCTCGCCGACGCGGATCGCCATCGATCCAGCGTATTCGATCTCGCTGGAGGCGTTGGACTTGTTGCCAGCCTTGTCCTTCAGGCGCTGGATGAAAAAGCGGTTGAAGCTGCCGTCGGGCAGGGTGCGCGGCAGGAAGAAACAGGTGACCTCGCCATCGACCTTGGCCAGAGTGAAAAAGCCATCGGATTGCGGCACCGA
>JAAYCV010000227.1 GCA_012729605.1 Ramlibacter sp.
CGGCGACAAAAAACAGCCAGCGGTAGTAGCTGCCGCGTGCCGGATCGCCCACGGCCGGGGCCAGCTGCGCCTGGGGATGGAGATCGGCCAGGTAGCACAGGATGGCGGGGGTTTCCGTCACCACGACCTCGCCGTGCTGCAGCGCCGGCACCTTGCCCATCGGGTTCAGCCGCAGGTAGTCGGGCGACTTCATGCTGCTGTTGTAGGCCAGTACGACGGTCTCGTAACTGGCCTGGCATTCTTCCAGCATCCAGCGCACCATGCGGCCGCGGGACATCGGGTGGGTGTAGAAACGCAGGGGAGTGCTCATGGATGGCTCCAGTGGCAGACGGGTGTCGTGATTGTGCCAGCCAGCCGGCGGCTTGCGTGTGACAAGATGATGAAGGGCATCAGGCCAGAGCGGGGCGTCGTCCGCGGCGGCCCGGCTAGGCAGCCGTTACACTAGGAGGCTTGTCCATTTCTTCCCCGATGCACGGCATGGAACACCTCTTCAGTCTGCTGCTGGTCCTGTGGCTGGGCCTGTCCTTCTGGAACCGCCAGGAGCAACGCAAGCGCATGGCGCTGCTGGCCGAATACCTGCGCCCCTATCAGATCGAAAAGCAGATGGAATCGCTGATCAACGGCTACCTGCGCGCCCTGGGCGAGCAGGACCCGGTGCGCCAGGAGCAGGTCTGGGGCGTGCTGCAGGACACCGAGCGCAACCTGCAGCGCCAGTTCAGCGCCTTTGCCGCCGACCTGCAGCGTGCCGAAGGCGATACCCGCATGGCACCGATTCCCTACCAGGCGGCACTCGCCCGCTACCTGGGCCAGGACGGCAGCTTTGACCTGCGCGAGCTGATGCCGATCCACGCGCGCGGCATCCTCGCCTGCCAGGCGCCCGATACCGAGGAAGATCCGGAATCGCGCAAGCGCCGTGCCTTTGCCATGACGGCCGAGCTGATGCTGATGCAGCACAGCTGCCACTGGTACTGCCGCTCGCGCGCGCTGGCCTCGGCGCGCCTGCATGCGCAGCACAAGACCGGCTATGGCCAGGTCATGGACGCCGTCACCGCCGGCACGCGCCAGGCCTACGACAAGCTCACCGGCCGCGTCTCGCGCTGACCGGCGGCAGCGGTCTTAGCGGCTGCAGTAATCCTTCAGCACGCGCGTCATCACCTTGTCCTCCGGCGTGACCGGAATGTCGTGGCCCTGGCCTTTGGACTGGTCCAGCAGCTTGCCGCGCAGATGCGGCTGTGCGTAGTAGCGCACGTCGTTCATGGTGTAGCTCTTGCCCTGGCAGTCCAGCACGAATTGCGCGCTCAACGAGCGGTGGCCCAGCTGCGTGGCGTGGCGCATGTTCCAGATGCCGTCCAGGCTGACCTGACCCTTGCGCGGCTGGTCCTGCTGCACGCTGTCCGGACGGATCAGCAGTTCCTCCAGCTTGCCGGGATAGCTGGTCAGCTTGGTCAGACGGTATTCGCTGGCCATCGGGCCAGTCTGGCGGCCCTGTTCGCCCTGCAGTTCGACATAGCCCTCGCTGACAAAAAAGCGCTGGTTGTCATCCTTGCGTGCCAGCTGGATCGTGGATCCCTGCTTGTCCCAGGTGAAGCGGCCGTTGCTGCGTTCGGCGTAGCGCTTGCCCTGGTGTTCGATGTCCTGCAGCAGCGTATAGCGGCCGTTGCGCTGCAGGATCAGCGTGGTCTGGTAACCGCTACCGGAAGCAGAGGGAATGGTGCCGCTGTAGGTGCCATCCCAGTCCAGCGCGATGCGTGCCTGATGCGTGTCCGGCACGGCGGTCTTGGCCGACGCCGGCAGCGCGGTCGTGGCCAGGGCCGTAGCGGCCAGGCTGGCCAGCAGCAGGCGGGAAGAAGCAGGAATCGGAAGCGTCATGGCAGTCCTCGCAGGTCAGGATAAAAACGGATGATCGTTCGATTATCCGCCTTCCCGTGGACGCTGCCGTGGCGGCCTTGCAAGCAGATGGCAACTGCGGACAGGCTTTGTATCCGGGCTGCGCGCCACCGTCAGCCACTGGCGGACGGTGGCCGGGACTCAGCTGGTGCCCAGGCTCAGCCCCGCGTGCTCGCGCAGCGGGTGGAAGTGGATCTTCGGGAAACGCTCCTGCGCCAGCCGCACGTCATACGGGCTGGTGCATAAAAAGGCCAGCGTATCGGCGGCATCGTGCGCCATGCGCATCGGATAGGCGTTTTCGAACTCGCGCAGTTCGGCTGGGGTATCGGCGGTGATCCAGCGCGCGCCGGTGTACTGGCAGCCTTCCAGCCGCACCTCGCAGTCGTACTCGGTCAGCAGGCGGTGCTGCACCACTTCAAACTGCAGCTGGCCGACTGCGCCC
>JAAYCV010000228.1 GCA_012729605.1 Ramlibacter sp.
ATGCTGCGCGTGCGGATGCCGGTGCGGTTGTCCTGCCAGGAGCCATTGTCGAAAATGTCCCGGACCAGATTCAGATACTGTTGCATGGTGGAAAGTGCCGGTCAGCCGCAGTGCGGGACCGTGGTGTCTAGGTCATGGTGGAAGACGGCCATGATAGCAGCCGCGCTGCCAGGCCTTGGTGCAGCGTACTGGAAGCCATGCCGCCGCAGGTGTGACTCAGGCCAGCAGCCCCTGTAGCCCGCGCCAGCCCATCAGCAGTGCCAGCACCGACAGCACCAGCAGGCACAGCAGCCGGAAATGCCCGAAGGCCATGCGCTGGCGCAGTGCCAGTCCAGCCAGCAGGCCGATCACGGCGGCCAGACACAGCAGGCCGATCATGTCCCAGCCCAGCGGCAGCTGCTGCAGCACCGGCCATAGCACCAGCAGTTGCACCAGTTTGCTCAAGGCAAAGCACAGGTTGGCAGCCTGGGCAATCTCATGCCGATCCCGGCTCTGTGCCAGCAGCACCATCATCAGGATCGATGACATCGCATTGGTGGCCCCGCCCACTACGCCGGCCAGCAGGCCGAGCAGCAGCGTCGCCGGCAGGCCTTGTGGCAAGGCCGGCAGGTCGCGCCGCAAGGAGCTCAGCACATAGAAGCCGGTCGCCAGCGCCAGCGCCAGTTGCAGCCAGGCCGCCGGCAGGATCAGCAGCAGGTAGACGCCGAGCAGGCTGCCGGCCACACTGGCCAGCGCCAGCGGCGCGTAACGGCGGATCACGGCTGGCAGGCTGTGCGGTGGCAGCAGGCTGCCCAGATTCAGCAGCAGCGTGGGCAGCAGCGTCAGCGCTACCGCCTGCGGCAGCGGCATCACCAGCGCCAGGGCGGCTGTCGTGATCAGAGGAAAACCGATGCCGACCATGCCATGCAGCACGGCGGCTAGGGCGAATATGCCCAGCAACAGGCTGGCCGACATCAGCGCAGCACGCGTCCGGGGTTCATGATGCCCTGCGGATCCAGCGCCTGCTTCACCGCCTGCATCAGCTGCAGCGCCACCGCTGATTTGTAATCGGGCAGGGTGTCACGCTTGAGCTGGCCAATGCCGTGCTCGGCGCTGATGCTGCCCTGGAAGCGCTGCACCGCATCAAACACCAGCGTGTTGATCGCTGGCTCCTGCTCGCGCAGGAACAGGGCGGGATCGACATCCACCGGCGCCTGCACGTTGTAGTGCAGATTGCCATCGCCCAGATGGCCAAAGTTGACGATGCGTACGCCGGGAATCGCGGCGGCGAGCGCGGCATCGGTTTGCGCCACGAAATCGGCAATCGCCGAGATTGGCAGTGAAATATCGTGCTTGATATTCAGGCCTTCTTCCGCCTGCGCCAGCGAGATGCTTTCGCGCATGTGCCAGAGGTTCTGCGCCTGCGTCAGGTTCTCTGCCACGATGGCGTCCGTGACGCAGCCCTGTTCCATGGCCGATTCCAGCAGTGATTCAAACAGCGTGCGCGCATGTTCCTCGCTCTCCTGGTCGGAGTTTTCCAGCAGCACGCAGTAGGGCGTGTCCTGGTACAGCGGTACGCGCAGCTGCGGAAAATGCCGGTCCACCAGCTCCAGCGCAAACTGCGCCATCATCTCGAAACCAGTCAGGCTGGCACCGAGTCGTGCGCGCGCCAGGTTCAGCAGCTCCACCGCGGCCTGTACCGAAGGCACGGCGGCCCAGGCGGTCAGCTGCGCCTTGGGCTG
>JAAYCV010000229.1 GCA_012729605.1 Ramlibacter sp.
CGACAGGCTGTCATGGCGGACCACCTGCAGGTGCCACAGACGTGCCCCCAGCAGACAGAAGCACAACAGCGCAAAAAGACCGGCCACCCAGACGCGCACCAGCATGCGCTTGCGTTGGATCTGCGAAGTCTTCTTGAATTCGAACATGCCTGGCGCCGCCCTCAGACCGCGCCGCCGTCGCCTTCCTCATGGCGACGCTGCGGCATCTGCAACAGCACATCGACCAATGGCCACAACAGCGCCATGAGGAAGGCGGACCAGAGCCAGTTCCACCCCAGCCATTCGCCCGCCAGCCAGCCCTCGATGAGGCGGCTGGCCGATTTGGCAATGACGAAGATGGGCAGCACATGCAGGCACTGAACCACCGAATTGAAGCGCTGCAGCCGCCGCGACAGTACCAGGGTGCCGTAGGCGGCCAGGGTATAGGTGAGCGCGTGCACGCCAAGCAGACTGCCGTCATGCACATCCATCAGAATGCCGAAACAGAAGGCGGTGCCCATGCCCATGCGGCGCGGCTCGTTCAGGCACCAATATGCGATGACGAGCAGCAGCAGGTCGGGTGCCGGCTGCCATACCCGCCAGGGAAGCAGCGAAAACAGCCAGACCAGAACCACGGTGAGCCAGATGAACCCCGGATTGGCCGCCAGGCGGAAGGGGGCCGCATCGATGGGCTCCAGCGAAGACAGCCCGGCGCCTTTGCGCGAGACCTCGACCTTGACTCGGCGGGCCATCAGCGCAGGTCCCCCGCGGTGCCGTTGAGCGCCTCACGGTGCCGTCGGGCCGCTTCGACATCGACCTGCAGCACCAAGAAATGACGATGCCGCTCCGGGTGGGCCAGCGGCGAAGCCAGCGCCATCGCAAAGCCGGTGGCGGAATCGCGGTGCACGCTGTCGATGCGCGCCACCGACAGGCCGGCCGGGAACAGGCCGCCGATGCCGCTGGTGACGAGCTCGTCGCCTGGCTCGATGTCGGCGCCCGCCGTGAGATACCGCACCTCCATCTTGCCGTCCGCGCCCCCGCCAAAGGCAATCAGGCGCAGGCCATTGCGCAGGATCTGCACGGGAATGGAGAGTTTGTCGTCGGTGATCAGCGCGGCCTCGGAGGTGAATGGGGTCACACGAACGATCTGGCCGACCACGCCACCCTCGTCAATGACCGGCATGCCCGGCTGGATGCCGCTGGAACTTCCCTTGTTGAAGACCAGGTGGTGATTGAAGGCACTGGTGGGCTCAAAGAGCACTTCCACTGCAATGGCCGGCTGGGTGACCGTGCCCGGTACATTCAGCAGGCGCCTGAGCTGGTCATTTTCGGCCGCAAGCTGAGCCGCATGCGTGGCCATCTGGGCCAGTTCGATGCGCTGTCGCTGCAGGGCTTCCTTCTCAATGCGCATTTCGTTGGCCGCATCGATCCAGCCCTTCACGCGCTCCACCCCATCGCGTGGGGCCAGCATGATACGCTGGAAGGGATAGAGCAGAACCGAAATGCCCTGGCGCACGGGCTCGAGCGTGGACCAGCGGGCATCAACCAGCAGCAAGGCGAGCGAAAGGAAAGCCAGCGCAAACAGCCGAACTTCGGCTGGTGGACCGTGCCTGAACAACTTCAGCGAGCCGTTTTCCTGCATGAGTATGTTGAAACCGCCCCGCGCCGGACCGCACGCGGGTCAGTGCAATACCGAAATCAATCGTAAATGAAGACGCTGCCGAGCTTCTCGAGATGCTCGAGCGCTTCGCCGCAACCAC
>JAAYCV010000230.1 GCA_012729605.1 Ramlibacter sp.
ACTGGCTGATCAAGCCCTTCACCATGGCAGCGCTGGGCGTGCTGTTCTTCCACTACATTTTTGCGCCCTGGGTGGATCCACAGTCGGCGACCGAATACATCGCCGGCATGATCCTGCTCGGCGTGGCGCCGTGTACCGCCATGGTGTTTGTCTGGAGCCAGCTGGTCAAGGGTGATGCCAGCTACACGCTGGTGCAGGTGTCGGTTAACGACCTAATCATGATCGTGGCGTTTGCGCCGATTGCCGCTTTCCTGCTCGGCGTGACGAATGTGACGGTGCCGTGGGAAACGCTGCTGCTGTCGACCGTGTTGTACGTGGTGCTGCCGCTGATCGCCGGCGTGCTGACGCGCCGTGCGCTACTGCGTCGCTCGCCTGCCGCGGTGGCGGAATTCACGGCGCGGCTCAAGCCCTGGTCCATGTTCGGCCTGATTGGCACCGTGGTGCTGTTGTTCGGATTCCAGGCGCAGACGATTGTGGCCAAGCCGCTGGTGATCGTGCTGATCGCGATTCCGCTGCTGCTGCAGACCTACGGCATCTTTTTTATCAGCCTGCTGGGTGCGCGCCTGCTCAAGCTGCCGCACAACGTGGCCGGACCGGCCTGCCTAATCGGCACCTCCAACTTCTTCGAACTGGCGGTGGCTGTGGCGATTTCGCTGTTTGGTCTGCAGTCAGGTGCGGCACTGGCCACGGTGGTTGGCGTGCTCGTGGAAGTGCCGGTGATGCTGTCGCTGTGCGCCATGCTGAATCGCATGGAGCAGAAGCGGCTGGCGGCGGCTTGATGGTTTAGCCGTGACGCTGGAACACGCTGCTGCTGCCGTCACGCTGCACCAGCAGCGTGGCGTAGCGGTCGCGGCGGCCGCCATAGACCGGGCCGTCCATGCCCGGGGAGCCGATCGGCATGCCGGGCACGGCCAGACCGAGCGCCTTCGGCTTGTCGCGCAGCAGGCGGCGGATCTCGTTGGCATGCACATGGCCCTCGATCACGTAGCTGCCGACCACGGCGGTGTGGCAGGAGGCGTAGCGCTGGGCCAGGCCGAGGCGGGCGCGCACCGCGTTGTTGCCGGTGTCGTAGCTGGTAACGCGGAAGCCGTTGGCTTCCATGTGTGCGATCCAGTCCTTGCAGCAGCCGCAGCTGGCGTCTTTCCAGACCGTGACCGGGGTAGCGTTGGCGGCGGGGCGCGCCCATAGCGGGCTGGCCAGGCTGGCGGCAGCGCCGGCAGACAGCAGGCGCAGGAGGTGACGACGGGAGGCTGGTGCGGTCATGGTGGTATCTTCTGGTTCGCAAGGAAGGCGCTACATTGCCATGAGTCGAATAGCCTATCAACTGCGGTATTTTGCAAATGACGGCTGCCGCAGCCACAGGCGCGCTAGGATGGCAGCACCACCGAACTGATCCGAGGAGAAAGCCATGCTGGTGTCCATCGTCACTTTCCGCCTGTCCAAACCCTGGAGCGTGGAGCAGGCCGCTGCCGTGTTCCAGTCCACCGCGCCCAAGTATGTCGGCCTGGCCGGCCTGAAGCGCAAGCACTACTACGTGTCCGAGCAGGGCGATCGCGCAGGAGGCATCTATTTCTGGGACAGCCGCGCCGCGGCCGATGCCTGCTACACCGATGACTGGAAGGCGATGGTCACGGCCAAGTACGGCGCGCCGCCGGAGATCCAGTTCTACGAGGTGCCGGTATCGGTCAACAACCTGACTGGGCAGATCGAGACCGACTGAGCTATTGCACGATCAGGCCGCACCCGGCTTGCGCGATGCCTGCCACAGCCAGGCGGCGGTGATCAGCAGCAACACCGTTGCCGAAGCGTGGCCCCAGGCCAGCGCGTCCCAGCCGAGCCAGCGCTGGTCGCCAATCGCGCGTACCAGCAAGGGGCCGAGGATCTGGCCGGCGGCAAAGGCCACCGTCATGCGCGCCAGCAGCGGCGTCGGATTGTCGGGCGCGTAGGCGC
>JAAYCV010000038.1 GCA_012729605.1 Ramlibacter sp.
TCTCCATTGTTGCAGACCAGCGAAAAGCTTCAAGTCGTCAGGTGTTTCAAGCCGTAGCCTGCAGCAGGATGGCGGGTGGCTCGCTGGCGAACGGGAAGGGGCCGGCATAGGGGGCGCTGGTCCCCTGGTGACTCACGATCTGGCCCCGTGCATTGATCAGGTGCAGGCCGAAACCGGGCGGCTCCAGGGTCCATTGCGGCTCGGCGTCGGGCGACAGGCCCATGGCCACCTGGTGTGCGGTCGAGGACAGGGTGCTGGCCAGCGTGCCGCCAAACAGGCACTGGATGGAGCGGTGCATGTGACCGCACAGCAGGCGCTGCACCTGCGGATGGCGGCGCAGCAGCGCATCCAGTTCGGGGGCGCCCTCCAGCAGGCCGATCTTGTCCATGTGGTCGATGCCGGTGATGAAGGGCGGGTGGTGCATGGCGACCACGACCGGCCGGTCGCGGCAGTCGTCCAGTGCCGAAGACAGCCAGGACAGGCGTCGGGCGCACAAGGCACCGTGGCTGGCGTAGGGCACCAGCGTATCCAGCACGATCAGCTGCACGGCGCCCAAGTCGACGCTGTACTGCACAAAGCCATCGGCATTCAGCGGTGCGCCCTCCGGGAACGCGCGATGCAGTTGCAGGCGGTCATCGTGGTTGCCGGGCAGCATGTACAGCGGCATGTCGAGGGGGGCCAGCAGTTCGCGCAGGTGGGCGTAGGCTGCCGCGCTGCCGTTGTCCACCAGGTCACCTGTCACCACGGCGACATCCGGACGGCGCTCCAGCGCCTGGATGGCCTGGATGGTCTGGCGCAGCAGGCCCGCCGTATCGATCTGGCCATAAGCCAGTTCACCAGAAGCCAGGATGTGCAGATCGGTCAGTTGAAGCAACAGTGTGGACATGCCGGATAGTCGAAACAGTTTTGGGGGTGACAGCTTTTTTAAGCTTAGCTGCAGAAATCCAGCAAGACTGTGAACTATGTTACATCTTGGCAATAAGTTTCTCGATTTCGCCGTACCAGAGCACCAGGCTGCCCATGCCGATGCAAGCCAGCCATTGCGGCAGACTCATTGGCGTGGTGCCAAAGCTCAGGTTCAGCCAGGACAGCTCGACCACGGCCACCTGCAATACGAACGACAGCGCCAGTGCCGCCCACAGCCAGCCATTGCGCCACAGGCCATGGAAGGCGCTGAAATGGTCGGAGCGCATGTTCAGGCAGTTGAACAGCTGGGCCATGACCAGCACGGTAAAACCGGCGGTGCGTGCCAGCGTCAGGTCATGCGTGTCGCTGCCCAGCAGGTTGGGCAGCAGGCCGCCGGGCAGGAACAGGTCCATGGTCAGCAGCGTGGACAGCGCCATCACCAGGCCGCTGAGCGTCACCTGGCGCCACATGCGGCCATCCACCACGCGCTCGCTGGCCTGGCGTGGCGGGCGTTCCATCACGTCGTCGTCCGGGGCGTCCATGCCCAGTGCCAGCGCCGGGGCGGAATCGGTGATCAGGTTGATCCAGAGGATTTGCGTGGCCAGCAGCGGCAGCACCAGCGCGCCGGCGGCCGCTTCGGGGCCTGCATTCAGGCCGATCACGCCGGCACCCAGCACGCCCAGGAACACCGTCAGCACCTCGCCCATGTTGGACGAGAGCAGGTAGCGCAGGAATTCTCGGATATTGCCGAAAATGCCGCGCCCGATGTGCACCGCCTTGACGATGGTGGCAAAGTTGTCGTCGGCCAGGATCATGCGCGCCGCTTCCTTGGTCACCTCGGTGCCGGTAATGCCCATGGCGACACCGATATCGGCACTCTTGAGCGCCGGCGCATCGTTGACGCCGTCACCGGTCATGGCAACGATATGCCCATCGTCCTGCAGCGCATCGACAATGCGCAGCTTGTGCGTCGGAGCCACGCGGGCATAGACCGACACCTCGCGCACGGCGGCGGCAAAAGCGGCCTCGCCCTGTGCCAGCAACTCGTCCAGCTCCGGCCCGGTAAGGACGCGCGCATCAGCCGGCACGATGCCCAGGTCGACGGCAATGCGCAAGGCGGTGCGCGGGTGGTCGCCGGTAATCATGATGACGCGGATGCCGGCCTGGTGCGCCTGCCGGATCGCCTGGCGTGCTTCGGGCCGTGGCGGATCGATGATACCGACCACGCCGGCCAGCGTCAGCTGCTGCTCCAGCGCCAGGTCGGGTTGCTGCGCCTGCTCCGGCGTCAGCGTGCGCCAGGCCACCGCCAGCGTGCGCAGGGCGGCATCGGACATGGCATCGACTTCGGACTGGAAGCGCTGGCGATGCGTCTCGTCCAGGGCGATCTCTGCATCGCCGAGTTGCACGCGGGCGCTGCGCTGCAGCAGCACGTCAGGTGCGCCCTTGGTCAGCAACAGCAGCCGGCCGCTGGCCTGCTCGCGCAGCACCACCGACATCAGCTTGCGATCGGAATCGAAAGGCAGTTCGGCCAGGCGCTCGAAGCCCTGCATGTCCAGTGCGTTGTCGCACAGCTTGGCGGCCGCCACCAGGAACGCGCCTTCGGTCGGATCGCCGAGAATGCGCCAGTGGCCGTCTGCATCCTGTTCCAGCGCCGCATTGCTGGCCAGGCTGCCGCCGCACAGCACCCATTGCTGCTCATGGCACAGCGCTGGCTGCGTGTGCAGCGCCTGTCCCTGGTGCGTGATCTCGCCCTGCGGCGCATAGCCGGTGCCGCTCACCGTGCTGATACCCGAGGCGCTGGCAATGCGTTCGATCGTCATCTCGGACCGGGTCAGCGTGCCGGTCTTGTCGCTGCAGATGACCGAGGCGGAACCAAGCGTCTCGACCGAGGACAGCTTCTTGACGATGGCCTTGTCGGCCGACAGGCGCTGCACGCCCACCGCCAGCACCACCGACAGCACGGCGGGCAAGCCTTCCGGCACCGCCGCCACCGCGAGTGACACGCCAAACAGCAGCACTGTCATCAGCCCCTGCAGCGTATGCACGTCGCCGAGCAACAACAGCGTGGCAATCACGAGCAGCGCCACCGCGATCACGACCATGCCCAGCATGCGGCCGAGCCGGGCCACTTCCTTCTGCAGCGGCGTTTCCTCCTGCTGAGTGCTGCTGAGCAGGTGGGCGATATGGCCCATTTCGGTGCGCATGCCGGTGGCCGTGACCAGTGCCAGGCCGCTGCCGCCCGCCACCGCCGTGCCCTTGAATACCATATTGATGCGATCGCCCAGCGCCACCGGTTCCGCCAGCGTGATCGCCTGCTTCAGCACCGCCTCGCTTTCGCCGGTGAGCGAGGCTTCCTGTACGCGTAGCGTGTGCGCCTGCAGCAGGCGCGCATCGGCACCCACGGCATCGCCTTCGGCCAGCAGCAGGATATCGCCCGGCACCAGCGCGCTGCTGGGGATGCGTTGCGGGTGGCCATCGCGCTGTACCGTGACCATGATCTCGGTCATGCGCGCCAGCGCGGCGGCAGCGTTCTCGGCCTTGTTTTCCTGCAGGAAGCCGAGCAGTGCATTCAGCAGCACCACGGCAGTGATGACGATGGCATCCACCGGCCAGCCGACAAAATCTTCCAGAGCCCAGACCACGATCGTGATGGCGATGGCGGCCAGCAGCAGGTAGATCAGCGGATCCTGGAACTGGCGCAGGAAACGGCGCCAGCCGGGTACGGGCGGCTTGCTGTCGAGCAGGTTCGGGCCATGCTGCTGCAGCCGTTCAGCCACCTGCGTGCTGTCCAGTCCACGCTCAGGGTCGCTCTGCCATTGCGTCAGCAGCCGTGATTCGGCCTGCAGGCTGGGATCTGGCTGGTGCGTGGGCTCACTGGCGGGCATGGCGACTCCTGGGGCAGATGGTGGCTGTCCCCATTGTGCATTGCAGCAGGATGTGGCGCCAGTGCGCCGGCGCTCAGACCAGGTCTTCGGCCAGCGGGTCGGTGGCTTCCAGTTCGTAGCTGGCGGCCAGCATGCCCAGGCGCGCGATCACGCCGTACATGTAGAAGCGGTTGGGCGCGCTGGCACCCGGCTGGCGGCCCGGCTCGGGCAGGTGCGCGCTGTTGTGGAAGGCCAGCGGCACGAAATGCGCGCCCGGCGCATTCAGGTTCTCGTCTTCACCCATGTCGGCGTGCACGCGGTAGAAACCGCCCACCACATAGCGGTCCATGGTGTAGACCACCGGTTCGGCCACGGCGTCATTGATGCGCTCGTTGGTCAGCACGCCTTCCTGCACGATCACGCTGCGCACCTGCTGGCCGTTCTTGCCGGCCTGCATGCGCTGCAGCACGCGCGGCGGCAGGTCGTCCAGTTCCTTGCCGTCACGGATCGTCATGATGCCCATGCCTTCGGTGCCGTTGTCGGACTTGATCACCACGAAGGGCCGCTCGTTGATGCCGTATTCCTTGTACTTGCGGCGCACCTTGCCCAGAACCGATTCGGTGGTGGCGCGCAGCACGTCCATATTGCCCTGGCCGCTGAAATCGACATCGTCGCAGGTCGCGTGCAGCGGGTTGATCAGCCAGGGGTCAATGCCGAGCAGCTTGCTGAAGCGCTTGACGACTTCCTCGTAGCAGGCAAAGTGGCGGCTCTTGCGGCGGATGCTCCAGCCGGCGTGCAGCGGCGGCAGCAGGTACTGCTCGTGCAGGTCTTCCAGGATGCCCGGCGTGCCCAGGCTCAGGTCATTGTTGAGCAGGATGGTGCAGGGATCGAAGTCCTTCAGGCCGAGGCGGCGCTCGGTGCGGATGGCGGGCTCGATCACCAGGCTGTCGCCCATCGGCAGTTGCAGCGTCAGCGGTTCTGTCAGGTCGGCGTCGATCGAGCCGATGCGCACATGCAGGCCGGCCATGCGGAAGATACGCGTCAGCTGCGCCAGGTTGGTCAGGTAGAAACTGTTGTGCAGGCGCTTGTCCGGTACCAGCAGCAGGTTGCGTGCTTCCGGGCAGATTTTCTCGATCGCGGCCATGGCCGACTGCACCGCCAGCGGCAGCATGTCTTCGCTCAGGTGATTCCAGCTGCCGGGGAACAGGTTGGTGTCGACGGGAGCCAGCTTGAAGCCGGCATTGCGAATATCCACCGAGGTGTAGAACGGAGGCGTGTGCTCCATCCACTCGAGCCGGAACCAGCGCTCTGTGGCAGGCATCGAATCGATGATGCGCTGCTCAAGTTCGTTGATGGGACCGCTCAGGGCGGTGACAAGATGGGGAACCATGCAGGACCTGTAGGAGGAAAAGCGGAAGCGGCCTGCACCAGCTGCAAGCCCATGCCCGACCAGCAGGCATCATAAAGCATACACCCTCAACGCCGCCAGTACGAAGGCATCAGCAGCACAAAGAAACTCAGCAGTTCCAGACGGCCGAGGATCATGCCGATGCTGCACAGCCAGACCTGGAAATCGTTCAGGGCGGCGTAGTTGGAGGTCGGGCCGACCTGGCCCAGCCCCAGGCCGGTACAGTTGACGCTCGCCAGCGTGGCGGCAAAGGCCGATACCAGATCCAGGCCGCTGGCCAGCATCAGCAGCGTCATGATCAGCACCGTACTGACGTAGAGCACCATGTAGGCCACCACGGCACGGATGATGGTATCGGGAATGCGCGTCTGGCCGATGCGCGGCGTCTGCACCGCGCGCGGGTGCACGATGCGGTTGAGCTCGTGGCGCGCGGTCTGGAACAGCACCATGCAGCGCAGTGTCTTGATGCCGCCACCGGTAGAGCCGGCACTGGTGGCAAAACTGGACAGCAGCAGCATGAAGACCGAGGTAAATGGCACCCAGGCCTCGTAGTTCCAGGTCGAGTAGCCGGTGGTGGTGCCGATCGAGATGGTGTGGAACATGCCCAGGCGCAGTGCCTTGCCAAACGTGTAGTCCTGCGTGCCCCAGATCACCAGTGACACCAGCAGGCCGCCACCGACCAGGCAGATCAGCGTCATGCGCAGCTCCGGGTTGCGCCACAGGATGCGCGCATCGTTGCGGCGCAGGGCGCTGAAGTACAGCGCAAAGTTGCAGGCTGCCAGCAGCATGATCACCATCGCCACGGCCTCTACCGCCACCGAGTTGTAGTGGGCAAAGCTGGCATCGTGGCTGGAGGTGCCGCCCAGGCTGACGGTGCTGAAGGTGTGCATGATGGCGTCGATCGGCGGCATGCCGGCCATCCAGTAGCCGATATAGCAGAGCAGTGACAGGATGGCGTAAATCATCCACAGGCCGGCAGCGGTATCGGCAATGCGCGGCGTCAGCTTGGTTTCCTTCATCGGGCCGGCCATTTCGGCGCGGAACAGCTGGCTGCCCCCCATGCCCAGCAGTGGCAGCACCGCCACCACCAGCACTAGAATTCCCATGCCGCCCTGCCATTGCAGGAAGCAGCGCCAGAAATTGAGCGATACCGGCAGCGTGTCCAGGTTCGTCAACACCGTGCCACCCGTGGTGGTCAGGCCCGAGGTGGCCTCGTAATAGGCGTGTGTCAGGCTGATCGGCCGGCCGATCTCGTGCATGCCGATCAGCAACGGAATCGTTGCAATCAGCGGCAGCACGCTCCAGGTCAGCACCACCAGCAGCACGCCGTCACGCGGCTGCAGCTCGTTGCTGGCCTTGCGTGCGCCAAACCAGAGCAGGGCGCCGATGCTGGCCGTCAGCGCGGCACTTTTCAGGTAGACCCATTCCATGCCGTCGTGCATCACCAGCGCCACCAGCACCGGCAGCAGCATGCTGGCACTCATGTACAGCATCAGCATGCCGAGCAGGCGCAGGATCGGAAGCAGGTGGCGCACGGTCGGCATGGTGGGGATCAGAGCAGGGTCGGGCGGGCGCGGAACAGCTTTTCCACGGCGCGGATGGTGCGGCGATGCGGCACGAAGATGATCAGGTGGTCGCCGGGACGGATCTCGGTGTCATCACGCGCCGCCAGTACCTCGGGCTGGGTTGGTGGCCGCTCTGCCTCGCCCTCGATCCGGTCTTCCGGGTGCAGGCCTTCCAGGTCCGGCAGGCCGCGCACGATCAGGCCGATATGGGTATCGGGCGGCATGCGCAGGCTGCCGACGGTACGACCGACCACGTGCGAGCTGCGCGAGTTGCCATGCACGGCAATCTCGATCGCTTCGGCATTGCCGCGGCGCACGCTGTGCACCTGGTGCACATCGCCCTGGCGGATATGCGCCAGCAGCTCGCCCATCATGGCCTGCGCCGGCGACAAGGCAATGTCGATCTGGGTGCCGTGCACCAGGTCGGCATAGCTGCGCCGGTTCACCAGGGACAGCACGCGGGTCACGCCGAGCTGCTTGGCCAGCAGGCCGGCCATGATGTTGTTCTCGTCGTCGTTGGTCAGCGCGCAGAAGAAATCCACCTCGCTGACGTTCTCGTCCATCAGCAGGTCTTCGTCGGTCACGTCACCCTGCAGCACCAGCACCGAACTGTCCAGCGTGGTGGACAGGTGCTCGCAGCGCGCCAGGTTGGTATCGACGATCTTGAGCTGGATGTGGTCCTGCAGCGTGCGCGCCAGTTGCAGGCCGATATTGCCGCCACCGGCAATCATCATGCTGCGCACCGGCGGCAGTGCCTGGTGGAACAGGCGCAGCACCGGACGGATATCTTCCATGGCGACTAGGATGAACACCTCGTCACCGGCCAGGATGACGGTATCGGCGTTGGTCGGCACGAAGCGGTCCGGCTCGTTGGCAAAACGTCGGTAGACCGCGGCCACATGGGCGCGCGCCTCGGGCAGCAGCACCTCCAGTTCGCGCAGCGCCGAGCCGTGCATCGGTGCCTTGTAATCCACGCGCACCGAGATCAGCGCTGCCAGCCCCTGGGCAAATTCGCGCACCTGCAGCGCCTCCGGGTACTCCACCAGCTTGGTCACGTACTGCGTGATCGAGGCTTCCGGGCAGATCACCTGGTTGACGGCAAAACCGTCCTCGTCGAGCAGGTCCTTGAAGGCATCCCAGCCAGCGGCGCGCAGGCGCGCAATGCGGTAGGGCGTGTTGAAGCTCTGGTGCGCCACCTTGCAGGCGGTCAGGTTCAGCGCATCCACCGTGGTGCAGGCCAGCAGCACGTCGGCATCGGCGGCACCCGCCTCGGCCAGGATCGCCGGCTCCACGCCGTTACCGACGATGCCGCGCAGGTCAAAGCGTTCCTGCAGGCGTGACAGCATCTCGGCATTGTTGTCGATGATGGTGATCTCGTTCTGCTCCGAGACCAGCTGCTCGGCGACACTTTCGCCGACACGACCGGCGCCGAGAATGATGATTTTCATGATGAATGCCCCAGGGGACGCGGCAGCCGGCGGCTGCCGGACGGCTTACAGCCCCAGCATCAGTTCCAGGTTCTGCACGGCAGCGCCGCTGGCGCCCTTGCCCAGGTTGTCCAGGCGCGCCACGGCTACCGCCTGTTGCTGGCCGTCGTTGCCATAAACGCGGATTTCGAGCTGGTTGGTGTCCTTCAGCGCCACCGCGTCGAGCTTGTTGTTCTCGGTGCGATCCGGTGCCGTCACGTACTGGCAGCCCTCGTAATAGGCGCGGTAGATGGCGTGCAGGTGCTCGACCGTCTGCTCGCCGTTGAGCAGGTCCAGGTGCAGCGGCAGTTGCACCAGCATGCCCTGGTCGAAATTGCCGACGCTGGGCACGAAAATCGGTTTGCGCTCCAGGCCGCTGTAGGCCATGATTTCCGGCAGGTGCTTGTGCGACAGGCCCAGGCCATACAGCTCGTAGGCCGGTGCCGTGCCGCCTTCGTATTCCTCGATCATCTGGCGGCCACCGCCGCTGTAGCCGCTGACCGACGGCAGGGCCGTGGGGTAGTCGGGCGGCAGCACGCCGGCTTCCACCAGCGGGCGCAGCAGCGCGATCGCGCCGGTGGCGTAGCAGCCCGGGTTGGCCACGCGCTCGGCCTTGCGCACGGCCGCGGCGTGCTCGGGCGACAGCTCCGGAAAGCCGTAGACCCAGCCCGGTGCCACGCGGTGCGCGGTAGAGGCATCGATGATGCGCGGCTTGCGGCCGGGCAGGGCGTCGATCAGCGCCACCGATTCGCGCGCGGCATCGTCGTGCAGGCACAGGATGACCACATCCACGCCAGCCATCAGCTGCTGCTTGGCCACCGGGTCCTTGCGCAGGGCCGGATCGATGCTGACGACCTCGATGTGGGCCATGCCGGCCAGGCGATCGCGGATCTGCAGGCCGGTGGTGCCGGCTTCGCCATCAATGAAAACGGTATGGGCGCTCATGCTGGATGCTCCTGGATGACGGGAAATTGTTGCAAAGTCCTGATCGTAGCAATTTTTGCATGGCAACACCGTGATACATTTATGGGTGGAATACTTTTTTTCCTGGGTCCGATCTGCAGCCTGCCGGCCAGAAGCGGGCATCCTTTCCCTACCAAGAGAGACATCGCATGAAAATTCATGAATATCAAGGCAAGGAAATCTTGCGCCAGTTCGGAGTGCCGGTCCCGCGTGGCATTCCTGCCTTTACCGTGCAGGAGGCTGTCGAGGCAGCCCAGAAGCTGGGTGGCCCCGTGTGGGTGGTCAAGGCCCAGATTCACGCTGGTGGCCGCGGCAAGGGCGGTGGCGTGAAGGTGGCCAAGTCCATCGAGGACGTGCAGAAGCTGGCTGGTGACATCCTGGGCATGCAGCTCAAGACCCACCAGACCGGTCCCGAAGGCCAGAAGGTGCGTCGCCTGTACATCGAGGAAGGCGCCGACATCCAGAAGGAATACTACCTGTCCGTGGTGACCGACCGTGGTACCCAGAAGGTGGCCTTTATTGCCTCCAGCGAAGGCGGCATGGACATCGAGGAAGTGGCGCACAGCAACCCCGAGAAGATCATCAAGATCTTCATCGACCCCGCCATTGGCCTGACCGCCGAGCAGGGTGAAGAACTGGCCCAGGGCGTGGGCATGCCGGCCGACTCCAAGGCGCAGTTCATCGACGTCTGCCAGAAGCTGTACAAGTGCTACATGGACACCGATGCTTCCCTGGTCGAGATCAACCCGCTGAACCGTGACGGCAATGGCAACATCATCGCCCTGGACGCCAAGTTCAACTTCGACAGCAACGCCCTGTTCCGCCACCCGGAAATCGTCGCCTACCGCGACCTGGACGAAGAAGACCCGGCTGAAGTCGAGGCTTCCAAGTTCGACCTGGCGTACATCAGCCTGGATGGCAACATCGGCTGCCTGGTGAACGGTGCCGGCCTGGCCATGTCCACCATGGACACCATCAAGCTGTACGGCGGCGAGCCGGCCAACTTCCTGGACGTGGGCGGCGGTGCCACCACCGAGAAGGTGACCGAAGCCTTCAAGATCATGCTGAAGAACAAGAACGTGAAGGCCATCCTGGTCAACATCTTCGGCGGCATCATGAAGTGCGACACCATCGCCGAAGGCGTGGTGGCTGCTTCCAAGGCGGTCGGCCTGTCCGTGCCGCTGGTCGTGCGCATGAAGGGCACCAACGAAGACGCCGGCAAGAAGATCCTGGCCGAATCCGGTCTGCCGATCATCACTGCCAACACCATGGCCGAAGCCGCCGAGAAGGTCGTGGCTGAAGTCAACAAGGCCTGAGCCTTCCTGAAACCCATTCTGGAGCCCCATTCATGAGCATCCTGATCAACAAAGACACCAAGGTCATCACCCAGGGTATTACTGGCAAGACTGGCCAGTTCCACACCCGCATGTGCCGCGACTACGCCAACGGCCAGAACTGCTTCGTGGCCGGCGTGAACCCCAAGAAGGCCGGCGAAGATTTCGAAGGCATCCCGATCTACGCCAACGTGAGCGAAGCTGCCAAGCAGACTGGCGCAACCGTTTCCGTGATCTACGTGCCGCCGGCAGGCGCTGCTGCTGCCATCTGGGAAGCCTGCGAAGCCGACCTGGACCTGGCCATCTGCATCACCGAAGGCATCCCGATCCGCGACATGCTGGAAGTCCGCAACAAGATGAAGGCCAAGGAAGCCGCTGGTGGCAAGCGCACGCTGCTGCTGGGCCCCAACTGCCCGGGCACCATCACGCCTGACGAAATCAAGATCGGCATCATGCCCGGCCACATCCACAAGAAGGGCCGCGTGGGCGTGGTCAGCCGCTCCGGCACGCTGACCTACGAAGCCGTGGCACAGCTGACTGAACTGGGCATTGGCCAGTCCAGCGCTGTCGGTATCGGTGGCGACCCGATCAACGGCCTGAAGCACATCGACGTGATGCGCATGTTCAATGAAGACCCTGACACCGATGCCGTGATCATGATCGGCGAGATCGGTGGCCCGGACGAGGCCGAAGCAGCCTACTGGTGCAAGGAAAACATGAAGAAGCCGGTGGTCGGCTTCATCGCGGGCGTGACTGCGCCTCCCGGCAAGCGCATGGGCCATGCCGGTGCGCTGATCTCCGGCGGTGCCGACACGGCCGAAGCCAAGCTCGCCATCATGGAAGAGTGCGGTTTCACCATCACGCGCAACCCGTCCGAGATGGGCAAGCTGCTGAAGGGCATGCTGTAAATCCAGACAAGGGACTGGGCGGCCTTGGGCAGCTCAAGTTCCTTCGCCTGCTGAACCACCCCTCCTTTGGATGGGTGGTTTTTTTATGCCAATTTTGTTGTATCGTGACAGACGGTACTATTTCTCCGCGTAACTACCATGAGAGTGAAGTCTTTTGTTGATCGGCTGCTGCACTGGCGTCATGCCGTTGCAGTTTGGCTGCTTGGCAAGAGCTGCATGTTGCGCGTCCTGATCAGCCTGCTACCCATGCTGCTGCTGCTGCCGCACACGACCGGCATGCTCAGCTACATGCCGGTCACGCGGCTGGAGCAGCACATTTATGACCGGGCCCTGCTGGAGCAGCAGGAAGTACCGAAACTGGACAGCCGCATCGTGATCGTCGATGTGGACGAGTACAGCCTGCAGCAGGTCGGGCGCTGGCCCTGGAGCCGCGAGAAAGTGGCCTTGCTGATGGATGAGCTGTTTGATCGCCAGCAGGTCGGCCTGCTCGGGGTCGATATCCTGTTTGCCGAGCCGCAGCAGGACGATCACGGCGTGCAGGCCGTGCGCGAATGGCTGCGTGATACCGGGCAGGAGGAGAGGGCGCTTTCCAGCGAGATGATGTCCAGCCTGGAACAGCGCCTGAACCGCGATGCCATCCTGGCGCGCTCACTCGAGGGCGAACGCGCGGTGCTGGGTTACTACTACACCCAGGAGCAGCCGCCCCAGCGCTCCGGCCAGCTGCCAGAAGGACTGCGCTTGACGCAGGCGCCGTACCCGGCATCGCAGCGTTTTGGCGAGGTGCCCGACATGACGGGTTATGCCAGCAACCTGGCCTTCCTGATGCAGGCGGCGCCGCGTGGCGGGCATATCAACTCCTATACCGATAGTGATGGCATGCTGCGCAGCATCCCGTTGATCGTGCGTTATCCGGATGAAGGCTTTGGCTACTATCCCTCACTGTCGCTGGCCATGTTCCTGGCCCTGATGCAGCCGCAGCAGTTGCACCTGCGGCCGGTCGATCCCTCCTTGCCGGATTCGTCGCTGGCCGGGGTGGAACTGGTGCAGGATGGCGCGACGCTGCTGTTGCCGACGGCGCGCAATGGCAGCTTCCTGATTCCGTTCAAGAGTCCGGGCGGGCGTCATGGCGGCCACTTCCAGTATTACAGTGCCTCTGACCTGCTGGCCGGCAAGGTCCCGCCAACCACACTCAAGGGCAAGATCGTGCTGCTGGGTGCCACGGCACCGGGCTTGCGCGACTTGCGCGCCACCCCGGTCAACGGCCAGTTCCCTGGTGTGGAAGTGCATGCCACCGCGCTGGCCGCGATGCTGGACGGTGAATTTTTCCACGTACCTGACTATCGTGAAGCCTATGACACCACGGCCGTGCTGCTGACGACACTGGTGCTGATCCTGGTGCTCAACAACATGGGGGCGGTGGGCTCGCTGCTCTGGAGTGCAGGTGCTGCGGCAGGCTGGATGCTGCTGACCCAATACATGTTCTGGCGGCTGGGCCTGGTCCTGCCGGTGGTACCGGTGCTGCTGACCGTGCTGGCGACCTACCTGCTACATGCCAGTTACGGATTCTTCCTGGAAAAGCGCACCAAGCGCCAGCTGGTACACCTGTTTGGCCACTACGTACAAAGCGAGCTGGTGGAGCGCATGGCACGCCAGCCGGAGGCCTACAGCATGCAGGCGCAACTGCGCGACATGACGGTGATGTTCTGTGACCTGCAGCACTTCACCAACATGTCCGAAGACATGGACCCGCAGGAGCTGCAAAGCATGCTCAAGAACATCTTCAACGCCCTGGCAGAGGTGATTGCCAGACACGGTGGCACCATCGACAAGTACATTGGCGATTGCGTGATGGTGTTCTGGGGCGCGCCAGTGCAGGATCAGCATCACGCCTTGCACGCCGTGCAGACCGCACTCGATATCGGCGTGATGCTGAAGAGCTTCAATGCCGGGCAGCAGGCGCGCGGCGAGTTGCCGATTGCCGTCAATATCGGTATCAACAGCGGTTCCATGAGTGTCGGCGACATGGGATCGGACATGCGCCGCAGCTATACCGTGATCGGGGATGCCGTCAACCTGGCAGCGCGACTCGAATCGCTGGCCAAGTGGTACGGCGTGGGCATCCTGGTCGGGCAGGACACGGTGGCGCAATGCCCGGCGTATGCCTGGCGCTGGGTCGACTGCGTACGCGTGGTCGGACGCGTGAAGCCGGTAGACCTGTACAGCCCGGAGGCCTTGTCGCTGCATGACGCCATGGCAGATGTCGAGTGGCAGGTCTGGCAGGATTACACCATGGCCTACCTGCGACGGGACTGGCAGTGCGCAGCCGCCTTGTTGCGCATTCCGTGCGGTCAGATTCCGCCGAAACTGCGACGCCTGTATGGCGTGCACCGTCAGCGCATGGACATCTTCCTGGAGCAGCCCCCGTCCGAGAGTTGGGATGGTGCCATGTGGCAAAGAGATCAAATGGATGTGTCTTTGGAGTGTTTTTCAGATTTTGAATACAAAGATAGTATTTAATTCCTGAATTTTGTATACTGCAGCATCTTTTCCATGCTGCAGTCCCGGACGGGCTGTCGGCGCTTTTTCCTGCCAGAGGCCTGTCATGCGTCAACGTGTTTCCCGTGGTTTTACCCTGATCGAACTGATGGTGGTGGTTGCCCTGATCGGCATCGCCGCCACGTTTGCCGTCACGTCCTACCAGTCGCATCTGGTGCGTACCCGCGTGATGGAAGGCTTGCAGTTGGCCGAAGCGGCGCGCAACCAGATCGCCACCGAAGGCATCGCCTCGCAGGACGAGCTGGATCGCGTCAGCAATGCCTGGAACCGCCAGGCCGGTGGTACCGGGGCCAATTCCAAGTTCGTCGAGCGCATCTGCATCAGCAGCCCGGATTGCGCCAACGTCCAGCCCGGCGAGGGCAACGGCAGCATCACCATCGTCTACCGTGGTGATGCCAGCGGCACCGGCACCAACAACCAGCTGCAGCTGATACCGCTGATGCGCAACGCGGCCAATGCCGCCGCTGCCGAGGGATTGCCCGCAGCCCTGGCCGCCGGCAGCAGCGGTGCGCTGGACTGGGCCTGTGTGGCAGAAACGAATACGGCGGCCTTGACGATGGCCGATGCGGCGCTGGTGCCGGTGCTACCGCAGGGCGTACGCCAGGATCTGCTGCCGTCACAATGCCGTTAAGACGATGCAGGCCAGTGGTTGCATAATGCTCGGGTTGTGCCGCATCCTGTTGCCATCATGCAAACCCCTTCTCCAGCTGTTTCCCAGCCGCTGCTGCGCTTTTCAGGCCAGCAGCGCACCCTGGTCGCCTGGCTGTTCCTGCTCTGCGCCTGCATTCCCTGGCTGAATCCGGTGGCGGGCGGTGCCATGACACCGGCGATCCCGCTGATCACCGGCTGGTTCTGCATCGCCATACTGTTGCTGCTGTTCCCGGCCTTGCGTGCCGGAGCCATGGCGGCGTATCTGGCGGCCTTTCTGCTCACCGGTGCGGTGCTGGGCGTGCTGCTGGATGTCTCCTGGCAGCTGCTGATGCTGGGCTGCCTGATGATCGGATCGGCGGCACTGGTCGGCGCACGGCTGGCGCAGCAGGACGTGCTGGACTCTGAGCAGCCGGGCAGCCATGCCGTGGCACTGATCGCCTGGAGCTGGCTGATCGCCGGCCTGCTGAGTGCGCTGATCGGCCTGCTGCAGTATTTCCAGCTCACGGCCTGGCTTGGCGGCCTGGTCAACCATGCGCCGGCGGGCCAGGTCTATGGCAATCTGCGCCAGCGCAACCAGTATGCCTCGCTGATGAACATGGCACTGTGGGCGTTGTGGTACCTCTGGTACAGTGGGCGGCTGCAGCGTCTCTGGGGACGCAGCGAGCAGATCCGGCCGCGCACGGCGGGCCTGGTGGCGTTGCTGCTGATGTTGCCGCTGGCGGTCAGCATGGGGCTCACGCTGTCGCGCACCGGCATGGTGCAGATGCTGCTGACCATGGTGCTGATGCTGTGGTGGACCTGGCGCATGCCGGAGCAGGGCCGTATCGGCCGTCGTCGCAATGTCATGCTGTGGCTGGCGGCGCTGGCGCTGACCTATCTGGTGTCCAGCTATGTGCTGCCCCACTGGCTGGGCGGCGTGGACATCATGGTGCGCGTGCAGGGCGCTGACAGCCGCATGTGCATCAGCCGTACCGTGCTGTGGGGCAATGTGCTGGACCTGATCGCACAGCGGCCCTGGACCGGCTGGGGCTGGGGCCAGCTCGATATCGCCCACTACTACGCCAACTATGATGGCACGCGTTTCTGCGACATGCTGGACAACGCACACAACCTGCCGCTGCATCTGGCGATCGAGCTGGGCGTGCCGGTGGCGGCGCTGTTCTGCCTGCTGCTGGCTGGCTGGGTGCTGTGGAGCCGTCCCTGGGCTGAGCGCTCTGCCACGCGCCAGCTGATGTGGGGCGTGCTGGCGGTGATCGCCATTCACAGCCTGCTCGAATACCCACTCTGGTATACACCGTTCCAGCTGGCCTGCGGCCTGGCGCTGGGCGTGCTGCTGGCCAGCCAGCGCCCGTTGCGTGCCAGGTCAGATAGCGCGCTGCAGGGACGCTCCTGGCTGCTGGCGCAGCAGCTGGCGGCGATCGCCATGCTGCTGGGCCTGGCGTATGCGAGCTTCGATTTTGTCCGGGTGACGCAGCTGTATACCCAGCCGCAGGAGCGCAGCTGGCCGTTCCGCGAGCACACCATGGAGCAGGCACAGCGTACGCCGTTGTACCAGAACGCGGTCAACTTCGCCATGCTGAGCGTGGTGCCGCTGACGGCGCAGAATGCCGAAGTGGAGCTGGCGCGCGCCCAGATGCTGATGCACTACAGCCCGGAGGCGCGTGTGGTGCAGCGCATCATCGAGGCGCAACTGCTGCTCGGACGCGATGCCGAAGCCGAACAGGCGCGCCAGCATTTTCAGCAGGTCTATCCACGCCAGCATGATGCCTGGCAGGAGAAGCGCGCGCTGATGGCTGCGTCGCGATAAACAGGCTGCCGCCCGGTTGTACTGCCTTGTAACAGGATTGTCCCGATCGGAAAAGCCGAAGGAATTACAATAGTCGGTTGCATGCCTGCGATTCGTCTGATCAGACGCATTTGCCGGCAAACCATACATCCCTTAAAAACAGGAGTTTCCGTGTTCATTTCCAACGCTTACGCACAGGCTGCAGCCGGTGCCGATACCGCCTCTTCCCTGATGTCCTTCCTGCCCATGATCGCGATGTTCGCGGTCCTGTACTTCATCATGATCCGTCCCCAGATGAAGAAGCAGAAAGAGCACAAGTCCATGGTCGAGGCGCTGGCTCCCGGCGACGAGGTCGTGACGGCCGGCGGCATCCTGGGCAAGGTGACCAGCGTGCGCGACACCAACATCAACGTGCAGATCGCCGATGGCGTCGAGATCCAGCTGCAGCGCAGCGCCGTGGTGCAGGTGCTGCCCAAGGGTACGCTGAAGTAATCTGCTTCCCGGGTGCAGGCGTCTGCCTGCACCGGCTTCGGCCACGCCCCGGCCGTACCAGGGGCGACTGGTTGCCGCTGCTGCCAGCGGCAACCGCTTGATGGAAAGAATCTGCCATGAACCGTTATCCGGTCTGGAAATACCTAGTCATGCTGGTGGCCGTGCTGATCGGACTGATCTACACGCTGCCCAACTTCTTTGGCGAGGCGCCTGCGGTGCAGGTGTCGTCCATGCGTTCCACCGTCACGGTGGACAGTGGCGTGCAGGAGCGCGTGCAGGCTGCCCTGGCGGCAGAACAGCTCACGCCCGATGTCGTCACGCTCGAAAACAACCACCTGCTGGTGCGCTTCGGTTCGCCGGACCAGCAGCTGAAGGCGCGTGATGTGGTCGAGCGCACGCTCAACCCGGATGCGGCCGATCCGTCCTATGTGGTGGCGCTGAACCTGGTGTCGCGTTCGCCGGCCTGGCTGACGGCGCTGCACTCCAAGCCGATGTACCTGGGCCTGGACCTGCGTGGTGGCGTGCACTTCATGTTGCAGGTCGACATGCAGACCGCGCTCAGCAAGCGCCTCGATTCCTTTGCCAGCGACATCCGCACGCTGATGCGTGACAAGGAGCTGCGCTACACCGACGTGGTGCGCAATGGCGACACCATCGAGACCATCTTTGCCGATGCCGCGACTGCCGAGCAGGCGCGCAACGCGATCCAGGACAACGTGATGGAGCTGCAGGCCGAGCTGCAGCAGGGCGATGCCAACCGCGTGGTGGCGCGCTACAAGCCGGCCGAGGCGACCCGCTTCCAGGAACAGGCGCTCAAGCAGAACATCCTGACGCTGCAGAACCGCATCAACGAGCTGGGCGTGGCCGAGCCAGTGATCCAGCAGCAGGGCCTGGATCGCGTGGTGGTGCAGCTGCCGGGCGTGCAGGACACCGCCAAGGCCAAGGAAATCCTGGGCCGTACCGCCACGCTGGAACTGCGCATGGTGGATGAAAGCACCGAAGGCCGTGCCGCCGAAATGGGCAGTGGCCCGGTGCCGTTTGGCAGCGAGAAATTCCTCAACCGTGAAGGCCGTACCGTCATCGTCAAGAAGCAGGTGGTGCTCACCGGCGAGAACCTGACCGATGCGCAGCCGGGCTTCGACAGCCAGACCCAGGAACCCACCGTCAACCTGACGCTGGACAGCAAGGGCAGCACGATTTTCCGCAACATCACGCGTGACAACGTCGGCAAGCGCATGGCCATCCTGCTATTCGAGAAGGGCAAGGGCGAAGTCGTGACCGATCCGGTGATCCGTACCGAAATCGGCGGTGGCCGCGTGCAGATCAGCGGTCGCATGACGACGCAGGAAGCTGCCGACACCTCGCTGCTGCTGCGTGCCGGCTCGCTGGCGGCGCCGATGGAAATCGTGGAAGAGCGCACCATCGGTCCGAGCCTGGGTGCCGACAACATCGAGAAGGGTTTCAAGAGCGTGGCCTGGGGTTTCGCTGCAGTGACCCTGTTCATGATCGTCTACTACCACCTGTTCGGCGTGTTCTCGGCGATTGCGCTGACGGTCAACCTGCTGCTGCTGATTGCCGTGCTGTCCATGTTGCAGGCGACGCTGACGCTGCCAGGCATGGCGGCCATGGCGCTGACGCTGGGCATGGCGATTGACTCCAACGTGCTGATCAACGAGCGTATCCGCGAGGAATTGCGTGCCGGGGTCGCGCCGCAGTCGGCCATCCATGCCGGTTATGACCGCGCCTGGGCCACCATCATCGACTCCAACGTGACTTCGCTGATCGCCGGTCTGGCGCTGCTGGCCTGGGGCTCCGGCCCGATCCGCGGTTTTGCCGTGGTGCACTGCCTGGGTATCGCCACCTCGATGTTCTCCTCCGTGTTCTTCTCGCGCGGTCTGGTCAACCTCTGGTATGGCCGCCAGCGCAAGCTGAAGACGGTGTCCATCGGCACGGTCTGGAAACCCACGGACGACGCGGCCGGCAAGGCCTGATCCGCCACAGAACAAGGACAACATCATGGAGTTTTTCCGGATCAAGAAAGACATACCGTTCATGCGGTATGCGCTGATCTTCAACATCATCTCGTTCGCGACCTTTGCCCTGGCCGTGTTCTTCCTGGTCACGCGTGGCCTGCACCTGTCGGTGGAATTCACCGGCGGTACCGTGATGGAGGTGGCCTACAGCCAGCCGGCCAAGATCGAGCAGGTGCGTGATACGGTTTCCGGCCTCGGTTACCAGGACGTGCTGATCCAGAACTTCGGCTCTTCGCAGGAAGTGATGATCCGCCTGCCGCTGGTGGAAGGCGTGACTTCGGCCCAGCAGAGTGACCAGGTACTGGCGGCACTGCAGACCGCCAACCCGGACGTGACGCTGCGGCGTGTCGAGTTCATCGGGCCGCAAGTGGGGCAGGAACTGTTCCACAACGGCCTGAAGGCGCTCGGTTTCGTGATCCTCGGCATCATCATCTACCTGGCGATCCGCTTCGAGTGGAAGTACGCGGTGTCGGCGGTGATCGCCAACATGCACGACATCGTCATCATCCTGGGCTTCTTTGCCTTCTTCCAGTGGGAGTTCTCACTCTCTGTGCTGGCGGCGGTGCTGGCGGTGCTGGGCTATTCGGTGAACGAGTCGGTGATCATTTTTGACCGTATCCGCGAAACCTTCCGCCGCTACCGCAAGATGAACACGGTCGAGGTGATCAACCATGCGATCACCAGCACCATCAGCCGGACCATGATCACCCACGGTTCTACCGAGGCCATGGTGCTGGCGATGCTGATCTTCGGTGGCCAGGCGCTGCACTACTTCTCGCTGGCGCTGACCATCGGTATCGTGTTCGGCATCTACTCCTCGGTGTTCGTGGCGGCTGCTATTGCCATGTGGCTGGGCATCAAGCGCGAAGACCTGATGAAGCCACAGCGCAAGGATCCGCGTGACGATCCGAACGCGGGTGCCGTGGTCTGACGACCTGGCCTGACAGACAGCAAGGCCTGCGCACAGCAGGCCTTGTTGCCTTCTGAAAAGGGGTTTGTTGATGGACTGGTTTATCGTCATCGCGGCATCGCTGTTTGCCGGCTTTGTGGACGCGATCGTGGGCGGCGGCGGCCTGATCCTGGTGCCGGCGCTGTTTGCGACCTTCCCGAACATGGTGCCGGCGACGCTGCTGGGCACCAACAAGTCGGCCTCGGTCTGGGGCACCACCTTTGCCACCTGGCAGTTCAGCCGGCGTGTGCGTATGCCCTGGCGTGCCATGCTGCCGGCCGCTGCGGCTGGTTTTGCCGGCTCCTTTGTCGGCGCCTGGCTGGTGACCATGGTGAACCCGGATTTCCTGCGCAAGGCGCTGCCCTTCGTGCTGCTGCTGATCCTGGCCTACACCCTGGTCAAGAAGGATCTGGGTACGCAGCATACGCCGCGCTGGGTCGGTCGCAACGAGATCCTGGCGGCCAGCCTGATCGGTCTGGCGCTGGGTGTCTATGACGGTTTTTTTGGCCCTGGAACCGGCAGCTTCCTGGTGTTCCTGCTGGTGCGCGTGCTCGGTTATGACTTCCTGCACGCCTCGGCCGGTGCCAAGCTGATCAACGTCAGCACCAACGTGGCGGCGATTGCGCTGTTTGCCAGCAAGGGCCATGTCTGGTGGCAGTTGGGCCTGGCGATGGCTGTAGCCAATGTGGTTGGCAGCCTGATCGGTTCGCGCATGGCGCTCAAGCA
>JAAYCV010000231.1 GCA_012729605.1 Ramlibacter sp.
ACGCGCAATGGCGAGCGGCTGGAGTATTTCACCGCACCGACGGTCTGGGGCGAACCGGGATCGAACGGCCAGCATGCGTTTTTCCAGCTGCTGCACCAGGGGCCGCACATGCTGCCGGTGGAGTTTCTGGCGGTACGCGAGCCGGCGCATGCACTGGACGGCCACCACACGCTGCTGCTGGCGAATGCGCTGGCGCAGGCGCAGGCGCTGATGCAGGGCAGCAGCGGCGATGACGCCCAGCGCGATTGCCCCGGCAACCGCCCAAGCAGCTTCTATGTACTGGACCGGCTGGACCCGCGCACGCTGGGGGCCTTGCTGGCGCTGCACGAGCACCGCGTATTTGTCTGCGGTGCGATCTGGGGCATCAACAGCTTCGACCAGTTTGGCGTGGAGCTGGGCAAGCGGCTGGCGCGCGACATCGTGCCGCGCTTTGCCAGCGGTGATCTGGACGGATTGGACCCGTCCACTGCCGACCTGCTGCGCCGCCTGCGCTGAACACGAAAAAGCCCCATCACGCAGGGCGATGGGGCTGCAGGCAAATGTCTGGCCGCTTATTCGACCGTCAGCCGTTGCGGGCTGTTGCTGACCTTTTTCGGCAGGCTCAGCAGCAGGATGCCATTTTCATAGCGCGCCTTCGATTGCGCCTCGTCCACCTCGGCCGGCAGCTGGAAGCTGCGCGATACGGAGCCGTAGTAGCGCTCGCTGCGCAGCAGTTTCTCGCCTTCGCGCTCGGCATCGTGCTGGCGGATTTCCGCGCTCAGCGTGACGATGCTGCCATCGACCGAGACGTGGATGTCCTGCTTGTTGACGCCGGGGATTTCGGCGCGCACGGTAAACGCCTGGTCGTTTTCCGACACGTCGATCTTGATCTGCGAAGCGGAGGGGACCGGATCGCCATGCAGCGGCTTGATGAAAAAGCCCGGGGCGACTTCCTTGAAAAAGTCGTCCAGCAGGCTGCCACGGGTCAGGGGTGAAGTCATGCGATGCTCCTTGTCTGCGTCACAATGGGTGATGGCGCTGCACCTGCAGCGCTCTTGCTCTACAGATGCGGTTGCGTGTGCAGCACACAAGTAAGCAATCGTATGGATAGTGCTACAGACTCCAACAACAGACGATAGCCATGTACTACAAGGGTCAGAGCAGCGCCAGGCTGCAGGACAGCACACAGCGGGGCAACGGCACCGAGCTGCTGGTCGTCGAGGGGGAATCGGCGGCACGTTCGGTGGCGGCGGTGCGCCATGCCCAGTTGCAAGGCGTGCTACCACTGCAGGGCAAGCCGCTCAATGCCTGGCAGGCGACCGAGGCCAGGGTACTGGCGAGTCCGCTCTACCAGCAGCTCGCCGATGCGCTCGGCCTGCCGAATGCCGTGCAGCAGGGCGATGCCCCACGCTATGAAAAACTGCTGCTGTTGCTCGATCCCGATGCCGACGGCATCCATATCGGTGCCTTGTTGCTGCTCTACCTGTGGCGCTGGCAGCCGCAGCTGATCCTGCAGCAGCGCGTCTGGATGGTGCGCGCGCCCATGG
Source organism: Ramlibacter sp. (assembly GCA_012729605.1). Lineage (GTDB taxonomy): Bacteria > Pseudomonadota > Gammaproteobacteria > Burkholderiales > Burkholderiaceae_C > Brachymonas > Brachymonas wangyanguii. The sequence continues at coordinate 1,527 of JAAYCV010000231.1, forward strand.
TATCGCTGGAAATGCTCGATGCCGACACGGGCGAGATCAGCTTCCACCATGCCTACACGCCAGCCCATGCACGCGAGCTGCAGCAGCACCGCGAAAGCCAGGGCCTGGCGCTGCGCATGCGCCATGGCTACCGCGGCCTGGGCAGCCTCCCGTCCGAGTTGCTGCACGACAGCTGCGTGCATCCCGACACGCGCCAGGCCAGCGTGGTGACGCCGGACGAGGTGCAGCTGGTGATCGAGGTGTTTGGCGGCGCCTGAAGCGCAGGCTGGCGCGGACATGAAAAAACCCGCAGGGCTTGCGCCACTGCGGGTCGGGTCTTGCGGGCAGCAGGCCGGAGCCTGCCGCCGGAGGCAAGGGGCTGATTACATCATGCCGCCCATGCCACCCATGCCGCCCATGTCAGGCATGGCCGGGCCGTCTTCCTTCGGCAGCTCGGCGACCATGCACTCGGTGGTCAGCATCAGGCTGGCAACGGAAGCCGCGTTCTGCAGCGCCGTGCGCGTCACCTTGGTCGGGTCCAGGATACCCATTTCGATCATGTCGCCATAGGTGTGGTTGGCGGCGTTGAAGCCGAAGTTGCCGGAGCCTTCCAGCACCTTGTTCACCACCACGCTCGGCTCGTCACCGGCGTTGGCCACGATTTCACGCAGCGGGGCTTCGATCGCCTTGAACACCAGCTTGACACCAGCTTCCTGGTCCAGGTTCTCGGTCTTGATCTCGCCAACACCGGCGCGGGCGCGCAGCAGGGCCACGCCACCGCCGGCCACGATGCCTTCTTCCACGGCAGCGCGGGTCGCGTGCAGGGCGTCTTCCACGCGGGCCTTCTTCTCCTTCATTTCGACTTCGGTAGCCGCACCGACCTTGATCACGGCCACGCCGCCGGCCAGCTTGGCCACGCGTTCCTGCAGCTTCTCGCGGTCGTAGTCAGAGGTGGCTTCCTCGATCTGGATGCGGATCTGCTTGACGCGTGCCTCGATGTCGGCAGCAGCGCCAGCGCCGTCGATGATGGTGGTGTTTTCCTTGCCCACTTCGATCGTCTTGGCCTGGCCCAGGTCGGCCAGCGTGACTTTCTCCAGGGACAGGCCCACTTCCTCGGCGATCACCTTGCCGCCGGTCAGGATGGCGATGTCTTCCAGCATGGCCTTGCGACGGTCGCCGAAGCCCGGAGCCTTGACGGCCACGACCTTCAGGATGCCGCGGATGGTGTTGACCACCAGGGTCGCCAGTGCTTCGCCATCGACATCTTCAGCGATGATCAGCAGCGGACGGCCGGCCTTGGCCACGGCTTCCAGCACGGGCAGCAGGTCGCGGATGTTGCTGATCTTCTTGTCGAACAGCAGCACGAAGGGGTTCTCGAGGTTGGCAACCTGCTTCTCGGGGTTGTTGATGAAGTAGGGAGACAGGTAGCCGCGGTCGAACTGCATGCCCTCGACGACGTCCAGCTCGTTCTGCAGGGACTTGCCGTCTTCCACGGTGATCACGCCTTCCTTGCCAACCTTGTCCATGGCTTCAGCGATGATCTGGCCGATGGATTCGTCGGAGTTGGCGGAAATGGAACCGACCTGGGCGATTTCCTTGGAGGTGGTGGTGGGCTTGGAAGCGCCCTTCAGCTGCTCGACCAGGGCGGCAACGGCCTTGTCGATACCGCGCTTCAGGTCCATCGGGTTCATGCCGGCGGCCACGTACTTCATGCCTTCGCGCACGATGGCCTGGGCCAGCACGGTGGCGGTGGTGGTACCGTCACCAGCGTTGTCGGAGGTCTTGGAAGCGACTTCCTTGACCATTTGCGCGCCCATGTTCTGCAGCTTGTCCTTCAGCTCGATTTCCTTGGCCACGGACACGCCGTCCTTGGTCACGGTGGGGGCGCCGAAGGAGCGCTCCAGCACCACGTTGCGACCCTTCGGGCCCAGGGTGGTCTTGACCGCGTTGGCCAGGATGTTCACGCCTTCAACCATGCGGGCGCGTGCGTCATTGCCAAATACTACGTCTTTAGCTGCCATGTGAATTTCTCCAGTGTTCTTTGTCTTGAATGAATGTTCAGAAGGGGATGGAAACGATTACTGCTCGACGACGGCGAACAGGTCGTCTTCCTTCATGACCAGCAGTTCTTCGCCGTTCAGCTTCACGGTCTGGCCACTGTACTTGCCGAACAGGACGCGGTCGCCCACTTTCACGGACAGGGCCTTGACTTCGCCCTTGTCGTTGCTCTTGCCCGGGCCCACGGCCAGCACTTCACCCTGGTCGGGCTTCTCGGCGGCGTTGTCGGGGATGACGATGCCGGAGGCAGTCTTGGTTTCGTTTTCCAGACGCTTGACGATCACGCGATCGGCGATGGGACGCAGTTTCATGAGGATCTCCTTTGAGAACTGGTTGAGTTCAGATTGAAAAATGGGCACTGGCACCTGTGGAAGGTGCCAGTGGAATGCCTGAGGCAGACCAGCCGCGAGGCTGGCACAGGGCGTTGTTAGCACTCTGCCCTGATGAGTGCTAATGATAAGGGTGTCCGGCAGGATTTCAAGAGCCGAGCGGCAAATTCCTGTTGCGCCGCAGGATTTGGCCGGTTTCAGGCGCGCTGGAACACGCTGCGTGCGCCGTCAAAACGCGGTGCGAAATAGCGGTTGTAGAGGCTGTCGGTGCGCACCGTGCCGCCGGTGGACGGCGCGTGCACGAACTGGTGGTTGCCGATATGGATGCCCATGTGCGAGAACGAGGCACCGCTGGTATTGAAGAACAGCAGGTCGCCGCGCTGTAGCCGCGACAGCTCCAGCGGCGTGCTGCCTTCGGCCCACTGGCGCGTGCTACGCGGCAGGCGCTGGCCACCGATGCTGTTGAACACGTATTGCACCAGCCCGCTGCAGTCAAAGCCGCCTTCCGGCGTATTGCCGCCGTAGCGGTAGGGCGTGTTGACCGTCATCAGGGCGCTGGCGACGGCGGCTTCGCGCAGGCGCGGATCGAGCAGGACCGGCCGGCTGGCTGCCAGTTGCGGGTAGCGCGTGCGCAACTGGCCGCCTGTAGGGGCGGGGGCAGGGCGGCGCGCCTGTCGGCTGCCTGTCCTGGGGCTGGAGCCACAGCCGGCCAGCAGCGCAGTGGCGGCCAGCAGGGGCAGCAGCGCCATGGCCTGGCGGCGCAGCGGATCGGGATCGGCAATGTCTGTGGCTCTGGTGCAAGAATGCATGGCAAGTTCCTGATTTTCAAGCAATTTACCACTGCTGGCAGATGCCGTCCAGTGCCCTGTATCCTACCAAGGTAGTACTGTTCCATCAGTCAGTCTTAAGATTCGGCGGCTACCATGGAAATAT
>JAAYCV010000232.1 GCA_012729605.1 Ramlibacter sp.
TCAGCACCAACGTGGCGGCGATTGCGCTGTTTGCCAGCAAGGGCCATGTCTGGTGGCAGTTGGGCCTGGCGATGGCTGTAGCCAATGTGGTTGGCAGCCTGATCGGTTCGCGCATGGCGCTCAAGCACGGCAGCGGCTTTGTGCGCATCGCCTTTATCCTGGTGGTGCTGGCGCTGGTGCTCAAGACCGGTTACGACGCCTTCCTGAAGGCCTAGCGCACGCCGTAGCGTTCGCGGTAGGCCAGCACCTGCGCATGGCTGGCAGCTAGCTCCGCGCTGGCGTGCTGCGGCTGCTGCAGGTAACCCAGCAGGTCGTCCAGCGAAGCAATGGCGCAGACATCCATGCCGAGTTCGCGGCGCACGTACTGCACGGCGCTGTAGGGCACGTCCTGGCCGTTTTCGGTCGCCATTTCCTGACGGTCCAGCGCCACCGCCACGGCTGACGGCGTGGCGCCGGCGGCCTGGATCAGGGCAATCGATTCACGTACGGCAGTGCCGGCCGACATCACGTCATCGACGATCAGCACGCGGCCCAGCAGCGGCGCGCCCACCAGGCTGCCGCCTTCGCCGTGGTCCTTGGCTTCCTTGCGGTTGTAGGCAAACGGCAGGTTGCGGCCCAGGCGCGCCAGTTCCACCGCCACGGCCGCGACCAGCGGGATGCCCTTGTAGGCCGGGCCGAACAGCATGTCGAACTGGATGCCGCTGGCGATGATGCGTTCAGCATAGAATTGAGCCAGCCGGCCCAGCATGGCGCCATCGTTGAACAGGCCGGCATTGAAGAAATAGGGCGATTGGCGACCGGCCTTGGTCGTGAAGCTGCCAAAGCACAGCACCCCGCAATCCACTGCAAATGCCACAAAGTCCTGGGCAAGGGAGTCCTGGGAAGGGGTGTTAGCGGGCTGGTTCATGGGTTTGTCCGATCAATCAACTGTACAGAATCAACAAAGGAGTGCACGCCAGGTGTTTCGCTTGACCAGTCTCAACCTCAACGGCATCCGCTCGGCCACCACCAAGGGTCTGGAACCCTGGCTGGCAGCGCATGCCCCTGATTGTATGTGTGTCCAGGAGGTGAAGGCGCAGCAGGCCGACATCGTGGGCAAGTTCGAGGTGCTGGCGGAGATGCAGGGCTACTTCCACTTTGCCGAGAAGAAGGGCTATTCAGGCGTTGGCATCTACACCCGGCATGAGCCCAGCGATGTGCGCATCGGCTATGGCTCGCCCGAATTTGATGCTGAAGGCCGCTATATCGAGCTGCGCTTTGATACGCCGCAGCGCGCGCTGTCCATCATCAGCTGCTATTTCCCGAGCGGATCTTCGGGGGAGCTGCGCCAGGCTGCCAAGTACCGATTCCTGGACGAGATGTATCCTTACCTGCTGGAGCTCAAGCAGAACCGCGAATTTATCCTGTGTGGCGACGTGAATATCGCGCACAACGAGATCGACCTGAAAAACTGGAAGGGCAACCGCAAGAACAGCGGCTTCCTGCCCGAGGAGCGCGCCTGGATGACGCGCTTGCTGGCCGAGGCCGGCATCGTGGATGTGTACCGCCAGCTCAAGCCCGAGGCCACTGACGAGTGTTACACCTGGTGGAGCAACCGCGGCCAGGCCTATGCCAAGAACGTGGGCTGGCGTCTGGATTACCACCTGGCGACGCCGGCACTGGCGCGCCACGCGCATACCGAGTCCATCTACAAGGACGAGAAGTTCTCGGACCACGCGCCCATCACCATCGATTACGACTTTACCCTGCAAGGGAACTGACATGCTGCACTACCACACCATCCCCGTTACCCCGTTCCAGCAGAACTGCTCCATCCTCTGGTGCGACCAGACCATGGATGGCGCGGTGGTGGATCCGGGCGGCGACCTGCCGCGCCTGCTGGCCTTTGCCGAGAAGCAGGGCATCCAGCTCAAGCAGATCCTGCTGACGCACTGCCACGTGGACCACTGCGCCGGCACCGCCGACCTGGCCGAGCATCTGGACCTGCCCATCATCGGCCCGCACGAAGGCGACCAGTACTGGATCGACGCGCTGCCGCAGACGGCGGTCAACTACGGTTTTCCGCCGGCGCGCGTGTTCACGCCGACGCGCTGGCTGGTGGATGGCGATACGGTGCAGGTGGGCAAGAGCACGCTGCAGGTGCGCCACTGCCCGGGCCATACGCCGGGTCATGTGGTGTTCTATTCGCCGGAAGCGAATCGCGCCTTTGTCGGCGATGTACTGTTTGCCGGCTCGATTGGCCGTACCGATTTTCCCGGTGGCGATTACGACACGCTGATTGCCAGCATCACGCAGCGCCTCTGGCCAATGGGCAACGATACGGTATTCATTCCCGGCCATGGCCCGGAAAGCACTTACGGCCGCGAGCGCGAGAGCAACCCGTTCGTGGCCGGTACCTGAGCACGGTGCAAATAATCGTAGCGGCGCGATTGGCACCGTGCTGGCGTGATACAAAGCTGGGATGACTGCATCTATCGACACACCTGCA
>JAAYCV010000233.1 GCA_012729605.1 Ramlibacter sp.
CCACCGTGGCTGCCAACGGCTTCCGTTTCCGCGTGCCCTACGGCACGCTGCTGTGTGTCAGCGACAAGCCGCTGCACGGCGAGATCAAGCTGCCCGGCATGGCCAACCACTTCTACCGCCAGCGCGTCGACCAGCACCTGCGTATTGGCATGCGCGCACTGGAGCTGCTGCGCAGCGGAGCCACCGGCCAGCTGCACAGCCGCAAGCTGCGCAGCTTCCAGGAGGTCGCCTTCCAGTAAGTCGGCTGCGGAACGTGATTTTTCTGGCATTGGCCGGCCAACACCTGCTGCAACGCATCATTTTTGTGCAGTGCAGCGTTAAAATGGATGCACTGTGCACGGTGGCTGGCGCTGTCCGCCACCGCTGCCAGGCCTGCCCCTGCAAGCCCTGAAAGGAGGCTGAACCATGAATGCCCCGACCCCTGCTTCCGTGCTCGACCCGGTCGCCGTGATGGAACTCTTCGATACCAGCCACCAGCAGATTGCCGCCATGCTGGCGCGCCTGTCACAGCTGTCGCTGGACCTGGCCGAACAGGGCACCACGCTGCCGCTGCGCCAGGAGGCCCGCGCCGTGCGCGACTGGCTGGCCAAGGAAGCGCGCGAACACCATCTGGATGAAGAACGCCATATTTTCCCGCCGCTGATGGCCTCGGGTGACGAGGAACTGATGCACGTGACGCGCCTGCTGGTGCAGGACCACGGCTGGCTGGAAGAAAACTGGCTGTCGATCCAGCCCGAGCTGACCGCGGCTGTCGAAGGTTTCACCACCTTCAATGCCGAATCGCTGAAGGAAACCACGCGCCTGTTCTGCCAGCTCTACGCTGACCACATGCTGCTGGAAGAAAGCGTGGCCTACCCGGCGGTGAGTCCGCTGGTGCAAGGCGAATCGGGCCAGGCCATCCGCAACGAAATCGAGCAGCGCCGCAACCTGCGCGTGCAACTCAAGGGCTGATCCGGCCCCTCACGGTGGCAGCCACCCTGCTGCCACCACCCCACCCCGTCTGCTCACAATCCCGTCATGGACGCGGGTTAAGATACAGGCAGACTTCACACTCTCCAGGAGATAAGAATGAGCATCAGCAAAGTAGGCATCGTCGGTGCCGGCACCATGGGTAACGGTATTGCCCAGACCTGCGCCGTCAACGGCATCAACGTGGTCATGGTCGATATTTCCGAAGCCGCCGTGCAGAAGGGCCTGGCCACCATCGCCGGCAGCCTGGACCGCCTGATCAAGAAGGAAAAGATGACCGAAGACGACAAGGCCAAGGCGCTGTCGCTGGTCAAGGGCAGCACCAGCTACGACGACCTGAAGGACGTCGACCTGGTGATCGAGGCCGCTACCGAAAACCACGAGATCAAGAACAAGATCCTGAAGCAGATCGACGAGACCGTGCAGGCTGGCGCCATCATCGCCACCAACACTTCCTCCATCTCCATCACCGACCTGGCAGCGCAGACCAGCCGCGCCGACAAGTTCGTGGGCATGCACTTCTTCAACCCGGTGCCGATGATGGCGCTGGTGGAAGTGATCCGTGGCGTGCAGACCAGCGACGCCACCCACGACGCCGTGAAGGAACTGGCCGAGAAGCTGGGCAAGTCCCCGATCACCGTCAAGAACAACCCGGGTTTTGTCGTCAACCGCATCCTGGTGCCGATGATCAACGAAGCCTTCTTCGTGCTGGCCGAAGGCCTGGCTACGGCAGAAGACATTGACGCCGGCATGAAGCTGGGCTGCAACCACCCGATCGGCCCGCTGGCGCTGGCTGACCTGATCGGTCTGGACGTGTGCCTGGCCGTGATGGACGTCTACCTGAAGGAGCTGGGCGACAGCAAGTACCGCCCCTGCTACCTGCTGAAGGAATACGTGGCCGCTGGCCGCCTGGGTCGCAAGACCGGCCGTGGCGTGTACGACTACAGCAAGTAATCGCTACGCCTGCTGCTGGCTGCCATGGCAGCCAGCCGGCAACAGCCAAACCGCCCGATCGTCAGATCCGGCGGTTTTTTTATCGCTGTACGGCGGCGTTCAGGGGCTGACGCGCTGCACGCCCCAGGGCCAGTTGCGGAAGGCCGAGCCTTCGGGCGCCTCGTTGACGACCTGCGCCTGCTGCGGCTGTACCGTGCCACTCTGTGTTACCGGACTCCAGACGCCGGCAGGTGCCTGCTGCACCGGCGTACCGGCCGGTGCCGGCAGGGTTTCTGCCGGCGCGTTGTCATCGCTGCGGTTCAGCACCGTGCCGCCGCCCATGGAGACGCCGACGCCCACACCGCTGCCCCAACCCCAGCCACCGCTGCCACGACCGAGGCCGATGGTGCCGCTGACCGGGCTGGTCGGGCTGCCGATCGGCGTGCTCATGGTGACGCCACCCCAGCCGCCGCCGCTGCCCACGCCAATGTTCACGCCGCCGAGCACCGGCCAGCCGTTCACATTGCCGGCACAGCCGGTCAGGGCCAGTACGGCAGTACCGGCCGCCAGTGCAGCCGGCATCTTGCGCCAGATCTTGTTCATATCGCTTTCCTTTCGCACGGGAAACCAGGGCATCGTGCCCCTTTGCGGTTGGATACCATGCTAGCGCAAGCGTTCCCTGCCGTCATGCCGTGTTGCATCTGGCAAAGCCATGGCCGTGCGAAAGTGCACAGTGTCAGGCCGGACGCAGTTGCAGCCG
>JAAYCV010000039.1 GCA_012729605.1 Ramlibacter sp.
GGTCATGGCACTTGCGGCAGATCGCGCCAGCGTCATTGAGCGTCTTGCGCAGCTGCGCGATGTCGCCACGCACGACGGCGCTGTGGATCTTGTCGGATTCCTGCTGCAGGCTGCGTGCGCTGTCGGCGTAGCGCGGCGCAGCGGTCCAGACCTTGTCGGTAGCGCGGGTGTTGGCCAGCGGCTGGGCCGTGCCCGGCGGGAAGGCCTGGAACGGCAGCCGTGACAGCACGCGGATGGCGTTGGCATCGAGACGCGCCTGCAGCGGGTCATAGGGGATGCGGTTCAGCGTCATCGCGGTCAGGTTGCTGAAGTGGGTTTCCAGCAGGCCAAAGGCATGCTGGCGGTAGGCGACCGCATCTTCAGGCTTTTCAAAGCTCAGGACTTGCGCCGAAGCGGACAGGCTGACCAGGGCCAGGCTGCCGGCCAGCAGGAATCGGGAAAATGTCATGGCAGCTATCAGGATTTAGCGGGATACGGCATGTTGCACGGTCCAGTCTACCAAGTCCTGCGCGACCCGGTCCGAGGCGGCACCGAAGGCCTCTACCACTTGTGGCACCTCCTTGCCGACAACCGCGTGCCGATGGGCAAAACTGCGGCTGGCGATGATGCGGTTGGTGCTGGCCTGCAGCAGATGGGCATCAAGCCGCACCACGACCACCGGCTGACCGTTCTCATAGACGCTCTGGAAATCGCGCAGCTGGCTGGACAGCAGCAGGTCCGCATGCGCCATCACGCCCTCATCAGTGATAATGGCAGGCAGACGGCCATCGGCGAGGAAGGCATCGACGATGCGATCCCGCACCAGCTGGGCCGCCGGCTCGCTCCAGACCGCGCCCTGGTAGACGCTGAACTGGTCCGGCTCCGGCATGACGACGATGCGCTTGCCAGCAATCGCGCCGCCGGCGACCGGACGCACCACGCGCAGTGACGGACTGATGCCGGCAGACGATACGCCAGTGGCGCGTTGTGCCAGCGTACCGGGCAGCGCGTAAGTATCGACCGGCTCCTTCTCGGGCAGGATGGAACAGGCCGAAGCCATTGCCGCCGTGGCCAGCAGCAGGCCCAGGCGGGCAGGACGCAGGGACGGGAAACGCATCATGGCTTGAACTCCTTCATCGGTTCACGGTTCAGCAGATAGCCGGCCGGGTCGTTGTCGATCTGGCGCACCACGCCCTGCACCGAACTCAGCGTACCGCGCAACTCGGTCATGGTGGGACCCAGCTGGGCCACGCCTCGCGCCCCGCTGTCGATGGCGCCACGGTTGTCCTGTACCAGCTTCTCGAGTGTGCCCATGCTGCTCTCGAACGAGGCCATGGCGGCATTGGCGCGTTCCAGGCTCTGCTTGAGCTCGCCATTGGCCAGCTTGTCACTCGATTGCATCAGCTTGTTCATCTCGCCAAAGGCGCGATTGGCCTCGTTGCTGGCCTTGCTGAAGTTGGCAATCGCCAGATTCACACCGCTTTCCTTGTCGGCCAGGGCGGCGGTAGTCTGCTCCAGTTGTGCCAGCGTGCGGCTCAGGCTGGCCACGTTCTCCTGCGAGAACAGGTTGCGGGCGCCAATCAGCAGTTCGTTGAAGTTGTAGAGCACGTCCTCGCCGCCCGCCAGCAGCTTGCTCATCGGGGATGGCGTGGCCATGATGGTGGGAATGGTGACATCGGTGCTGACCAGCGGCTGGCTGTTCGGATCCTCACCGCTGGTGAGGCGGATCAGCGAAGTGCCGGTAATGCCGACCGGCATCAGCGTGGCCTTGGTATCCGTGCGTACCGGCGCCGTACTTTCCACGCGCACGCGCGCATAGACATTGCGCGGGTTCTTGTCGTCAATGCGCAGGTCGATCACGTCGCCGACGCGGATGCCGTTGAATTCCACCGTGCTGCCGCGCGACAAGCCGGTCACGGCTTCCTCGA
>JAAYCV010000234.1 GCA_012729605.1 Ramlibacter sp.
CCGCCACCATGGCCTTTGTCGAGGCCAGCATCCGTGATGCCAAGGGGCAGCTCTGCACCCACGGCACCGGCACCTTCAAGTACGTGCGCAAGCTGGCGGTAGGCAGCCGCAAGGCGCAATCGCTGCAACTGCCGCAGGACATGCAGCCGGTGATTGCCACCGACTGAGCCTGGCGACTGGCCGCTTACAGCGGGTATTCGCGCTTGATCTCCACCGCATCGGCCGGCACGCGGCGATAGTCCATCGGCGCATTCGGCGGCAGGCCTTGCGCTTCCAGGCGGTCTTCCAGTTCGCCCATGTAGGACGCAATGGTGTTGCCGCTGGTATCGACGCGGCTGCAGACCTGGTCCTGCAGCGTGTTCAGGCGGCTGTCCATCCATTGCTGCAACTGGCTCTGGCGGTCGCGCGATTCGGTTTCGATGCGGTCAATCATGCCGCGCAGCTCAGTGTAACGGCTGGCTTCGGCCTTGTCGGCCAGTTCGCGCTGCGTCTTCATTTCCTTGGTGTGGGCACGCGTTTCCAGCAGTGAGCTGGTCTGGATCATCACGGCATAGCCGAGGAACAGGATCACTGCCAGCAGCAGCAGGCCCAGCATCACCAGACCCAGCGGCCCCTCGACGGTAGTCACGCCCAGGTTGAGCACGGTATTGCGGGACAGCTCCAGCCAGTTGAGCGTGACAAAGCCGCCCACCAGGACAAAGAAAAGAATCATGATCAGGGAACGGAAGCGCATGGAATCTCCTTGGGCGGCTGCATGCCGCATGCGCTGAATATACCGCAGCGCCAGCCACGATTCCTGCAGGACAGCGCGCCGTCAGTCCCCTGAGCGTGACGCATGCACGATTCCGTCAAGTCCTTGCCTCGGCGCCGAAAGCAGGCTCTGACAGTGGCATACTCTAGCGTTTTGCATGTCCACCCAACTATCGGAGCAGGCTCAAGTGACCGCCATCATCCAGAAAATAGCCAATGAAATCAAAGTGCTGCCAAAGCAAGTTCAGGCAGCAGTCGAACTTCTGGATGGCGGTGCCACGGTGCCCTTTATTGCGCGCTACCGCAAGGAAGCCACCGGCGGCCTGGACGATATCCAGCTGCGCGAACTGGAAGCGCGCCTGTCTTATCTGCGTGAGCTGGCCAGCCGCCGCGAGGCCATCCTCAAGAGCATCGACGAGCAGGGCAAGCTGACGCCCGAGCTGCATGCCGCCATCGAGGCCGCACCCACCAAGCAGGAGCTGGAAGACCTCTACCTGCCGTACAAGCCCAAGCGCCGGACCAAGGGCCAGATCGCACGTGAATTCGGTATCGAGCCGCTGGCCGATCTGCTTTATGCCGATCCCACGCGTGACCCGCAGATCGAGGCGCAGGCCTATGTGCTGGCCGAGAAAGGCGAGGGCGGCGAGGATTTCACCACCATCCCAGCAGTGCTGGATGGCGTGCGCGACATCCTGAGCGAACGCTGGGCCGAAGATGCCAGCCTGGTGCAGCTGCTGCGCGGCTGGCTCTGGGAAGAAGGCCTGTTCCAGAGCAAGCTGATGGATGGCAAGAACGAGAACGATCCGGAAGTGGCCAAGTTCCGCGACTACTTTGACTACGACGAGCCGATAGGCCGCGTGCCCTCTCACCGCGCGCTGGCGGTGTTCCGTGGCCGCAGCCAGGACATCCTGGACGCCAAGCTGGTGCTGCCCGAGGTCGATGCCCCGGCAGCCGATGCGCGCAGCCGCCTGCAGCAGCCCAGCCTGGCCGAAGGCCGTATCGCGCGGCATCTGGGCTGGAGCCACCAGGGCCGCCCGGCCGATGACCTGCTGCGCAAGTGCGTGGCCTGGACCTGGCGCGTCAAGCTGTCCTTGTCACTGGAGCGCGACCTGTTTGCACGCCTGCGCGACGATGCCGAGCAAGTGGCGATCAAGGTGTTTGGCGATAACCTGCGTGACCTGCTGCTGGCGGCGCCGGCTGGCCAGAAATCGGTCATGGGCCTGGACCCGGGCATCCGAACCGGCGTCAAGGTGGCCGTAGTCGATGCCACCGGCAAGCTGCTGGAGACCGCCACCGTGTTCCCGCACGAGCCACGTCGCGACTGGGATGGCAGCCTGCACACGCTGGCGCGCCTGTGCGCGCAGCATGGCGTGCAGCTGATCGCCATCGGCAACGGCACCGCCAGCCGCGAAACCGACAAGCTGGCGGCCGACCTGATCAAGTTGCTGGAAAAGACCGCCGCCGCCAACCAGATGGCCAAGCCGCAGATCCAGAAAGTGGTGGTGAGTGAGGCCGGCGCCTCGGTCTACAGCGCCAGCGAATACGCCAGCCAGGAAATGCCGGATGTGGACGTCAGCCTGCGTGGTGCCGCCAGCATCGCGCGCCGCCTGCAGGATCCTCTCGCCGAGCTGGTCAAGATCGATCCGAAAAGCATCGGCGTGGGCCAGTACCAGCACGATGTGAACCAGAGTGATCTGGCCCGCACGCTGGATGCCGTGGTCGAGGACTGCGTGAACGGTGTTGGCGTGGACCTGAACACTGCCAGCGCGCCGCTGCTGAGTCGCGTTTCCGGCCTGAGTGGCACCGTGGCCAAGGCGATCGTCAAGTGGCGCGAAGCGAACGGCGCCTTTGCCGACCGCGCCCAGTTGCTCAAGGTGACGGGCCTGGGCCCCAAGACCTTCGAGCAGAGTGCCGGCTTCCTGCGCATCCGCGACGGCAGCAATCCGCTCGACATGACTGGCGTGCACCCGGAAACCTATCCGGTGGTGGAACGCATCATTGCCCAGGTTGGCAAGCCGGTGGACCAGCTGATGGGCCGTGCCGAGCTGCTGAAAACGCTGCGTCCTGAGCTGTTTGCCAACGACCAGTTCGGCGTCATCACGGTCAAGGACATCCTGCAGGAGCTGGAAAAGCCCGGCCGTGACCCGCGTCCGGACTTTGCCGTGGCGCGCTTCAACGAGGGCGTGGAAGATATCGCTGACCTGCGCGAAGGCATGGTGCTGGAAGGCACGGTCAGCAACGTGGCGGCCTTTGGCGCCTTCGTCGATCTGGGCGTGCACCAGGACGGCCTGGTGCACGTGAGCCAGCTGTCCAACCGCTTTGTGCAGGACGCGCATGAAGTCGTCAAGACCGGCCAGATCGTCAAGGTCAAGGTGCTGGAGGTCGATGTGGCGCGCAAGCGCATCAGCCTGACCATGAAGCTGGACGCGCCCACCGGCCACCAGCGCCCGCAAGGCCAGGAGCGCCGTCCCGGCGGCGGTGGCCAGGGTGCCCGCCACTACGGCGCTGGTCAGGGCAGGGGACAGGCGCAGCCGACCGCCATGGCCTCGGCATTCGACAAGCTCAAGGGCCTGAAGCGCTGATCCGCACAACAATTTAGCAGATAATGGATTGATGTGCGCCGTCCCCAAACCGGACAGCTGCCGCACTGGCGCACATCCCATCGTACGGTAGCTGCCGCACCAGACACGAGGCCTCCATGTCCCAGCACGTCCTGTTCATCGTCAACGCTGCTCCCTACGGCAACGAAAACTGCCATTCCGCCCTGCGCCTGGCGCTGGCACTGGCCGGCAAGGACAGTCAGCCCAAGGTGACCATGTTCCTGATGTCGGATGCCACCGTGGTGGCACTGCCGAACCAGGCCCATGCCAGCGGCGCCACGCTGCAGGAAATGGTGGAAATGCTGGTCGATCTGGGTGGCACGGTGCGTGTCTGCCGCACCTGCATGCAGAACCGCGGCCTGCTGGAGCTGCCGCTGATCGCCGGTTGCGAGATCGGCAACCTGGGCGAGCTGGCCGACTACACACTGGCCGCCGACAAGGTACTGGTGTTCTGATCGCCGCTGGCCGGCTTCACGTCGGCTTCAGGCCGCCTGCTTGCGCCGCAGCGTCCATTCGAAATCGAAGCGGCTGACTTCGTCACCAGCTTCGTCGGTGCCGACGCTGCTGACCCAGACCGTTACTCCCTCATCCTGCCGCAAGGCCTGTTGCAGGGCCTGATCGAACACCGCCCCCTGATCGCAACGGAAACGGATGCGGCCGCGCGCCTTCTTGCCAAAGCTGGAGCGGTTGTTCGCCACCAGCATCGATACTGGCTGGCCGCTGGCATGGATTTTTTGCATCAGCAGTACGCCGGTCGACATCTCGGCCGCCATCGCCTGCACGGCAAAATACATGGACTGGAACGGGTTCTGGTTGATCCAGCGGTGCTTGACCGTGGTGGTGCAGCCCTTGGCGTCCAGTGAAGTCACGCGTACCCCGCACCAGAAAGCGGACGGCAGCTTGAAGAAGGTGTAGAGCAGGATATTGCGCGGGGTGAATTGCATCAGGTGGCCGTCAAATAAATAAAAGCACGATCGTTCTATTCGTGGAGTATAGATGCTAGTAAGCACAGAGGTGCTGCGGACAAACCCTTGAACGCCATCTGGCCTAGAATGGCAGACATGTAAAACATGCCCGAGCGGGAATATCCACCATGCTGCAACCTGTCGATACCCCCCAGGATCTGGGACTGGCGGTCTACCGCACACGCAAGCAACAAGGTCTGACCCAGGCTGAACTGGCCCTGGCGGCCGGCGTCGGCCTGCGCTTTGTGGTGGAACTGGAAGCCGGCAAGCGCACCGTACGACTGGAAAAAGTATTGCAGGTGCTGCAGGCGCTGGGTGCCCAGCTGCAACTGGACGGCGTGCCGCTGGCCGATAACCTGCAGGAGCAGCCATGAGCAGCACCGTCCCCGATCGCGCCCATACCCGACTGCAGGTGCGCCTGCTGGGGCAGGTAGTCGGTACGCTCAGCAGCAGTGGCCAGGCACCGGGTGTACGCGGCGGCTCGAACCTGGCCATGCCCTCACAGGGCTGGCTGCAGTTCCGCTACCACCGCGACTGGCTGGCCCATGCCGATGCCGTGCCACTCTCCCTGCATCTGCCCTTGCAGGCCGAGGCTTTTGGCCACTGGGCCAGTCTGGCATTTTTTGGCAGCCTGCTGCCGTCCGGCGCCATGCGCGAGTCGCTGGCACAACGCCTGCAGGCCGCCGCCGATGACGATATCGCGCTGCTGGATGCCCTCGGCACCGACTTGCTGGGAGCCGTGACGCTGCACGCACTGCCACCCAACCGCCGCCGCTGGAAGGCCGCCCCATTGACGCTGGAAGAACTGCAGGCCGAGGCGCAGCAGCTGTCCATTTTTGACGATGCCGATATCCAGCAGGAGCTGCCGGCACTGCCCGCCGGCCATGTCGAACGCCAGGCCTGCATCAGCCTGCTGCTGGCGCGTCCGCAGGCCGCGCGTGGCGGCTGGCCCGCAGACCATGCGCTGGTCCCGCTTTGGCAGCAGCAGGACGGCCAGGACGTGCAGCCCTGCAGCAGCCATCTGCTCTGGCTGGCCACGCCGGGTCAGGATGCAGCCCTGTTCCAGCGTCACTGGTGCCAGCAGTTGCTGCAGGCCATTGGCGTGTCTGTCATGCCGATGCAGGCGATGCCACCCGGCGAGATGACGGCGCTGCTGCAGCTGCGTCCGGACCGTTATTACGACGAGGAGCAGCGCTGCCAGCGCTGGCCAGCCGAGACCCTCGGACAGGCCATGGGCCTGACGCCGGGAGCCAGCCAGTCCCGCCAGGCCACAGGCTGGCC
>JAAYCV010000040.1 GCA_012729605.1 Ramlibacter sp.
CACCTCGATCAGCACGCCGACAACCGTCGCAAGTGCAGCTCCTGAGTGGACACCAAAAACACTTACCGCCGTGGCTACGGCGAGTTCGAAGAAGTTGCTGGCGCCAATTAAGGCCGAGGGACCGGCAACGCAGTGAGCCACGCCCAGTTTGCGGTTCAGTAGGTAGGCCAGTCCGGAGTTGAAATAGACCTGGATGAGGATGGGCACGGCCAGCATGGCGATAACCAGTGGCTGCGCCAGGATCTGCTGGCCCTGGAAGCCGAACAGCAGCACCAGCATCAGCAGCAAAGCCGCCAGAGAAGGCTGGCCGAGCCGGGCCAGCCAGCCGTCGAGCCTGGCCTGTCCACCATTTCGCATCACCCAGGCGCGCACGCCCGTAGCGATGATCACAGGCACCACGATGTAGAGCCCTACGGAGATGACCAGCGTGGCCCAGGGGACGGTGATGGAGGAGATGCCGAGCAGCAGCGCGACCAGCGGGGCGAACGCCACCACCATGATGGCGTCGTTCAAGGCCACCTGGCTGAGCGTAAAAGCCGCATCCCCACGGCACAGGTTGCTCCACACGAACACCATCGCGGTGCACGGCGCGGCCGCCAGCAGGATGAGGCCGGCGATGTAGGAGTCCACCTGATCAGCCGGCAGCCAAGGCCCGAAGACGTGGCGTAGGAAGAACCATCCCAGCAAAGCCATCGAAAATGGCTTCACCGCCCAGTTGATGAACAGCGTGGTACCGATGCCGCGCCAGTGCTGACCGACCTGACGCAGCGCGCCGAAGTCGATCTTCATCAGCATCGGCACGATCATCACCCAGATAAGCACGGCCACGGGCAGGTTTACCTGCGCCCACTCGATGCTTCCAAGGCGCTCGAAGGCGGCCGGCCATCGGTGGCCCACCAGCGTTCCCACCACGATGCACAGTGCTACCCAAAGGGTCAGATAGCGCTCGAAGAAACCCATGCGTGGTGCTGCATCACTCACCGGTTTCCTCCTCGGCCTCGACAAAGCCAATCTTGTCCAGGGCGGTCTTGAGCTGCGCACGGTCTTCCCAGGCCGACGAGGGAAGTGCCAGGAAGGCCATCAGTCGGGCCTGGATGACACGATGGGCCTGCCTGAACGCCGCACGCTTGTCGTCATCGCTGCCGGCTGCTGCTGCGGGGTCAGGCAAACCCCAATGGGTGCGTAGGAAATCCCCGAACACCACCGGGCAAGTCTCTGCTGCCGCCGAGTCGCACACGGTCACGACCAGGTCCATGCGCGGGGCCTCCGGCGTGGTGAATTCGTCCCAGGACTTACTGCGCAACCCGGCGGTGGAAATCCCCTCGGCCTGCAGCTGGGCCAGGGCGAACGGGTTCACGGTGCCGGTGGGCTGGCTGCCAGCGCTGAACACTTTGAAGCGGTTGCCGGCCCACGCACGTAGTGTGGCCTCGGCCAGGACGCTACGGGCACTGTTGCCGGTGCAGAGGAAAAGAACGTTGTGGGTCATGGCGAGGTTGTCATGTGGAGGAAAGCGGGGCGCTTGCAGGAGAACGGCGCCGGATCAGCAGCCGCAGGCGGGATCGTTCACCTGCGTACATTCGGCGTTGCTCGAACCGGAGCAGCAGTTGTGGGTGAGGTACTCGATCAAGCCGTTCATTGCCTGGAAGTTGGCGCGATAGCAGACGTAGCGACCTTGGCTCTCACCCTCCACCAGACCGGCATGCACCAACTCCTTCAGATGGAAGGACAGCGTCGCGCCGGGAACGCCCAGCGCCTCACCGATGTCACCAGCCATGCGGCCTGCAGGGCCGGCTTCGACCAGCAGACGGTAAGCAGCTAGGCGGGTCGCATGGCCCAAGGCGGTCAGGGAGGCGATTGCATCTTTCGTTTCCATTTTTCTAGAATAGTGGAATGAATAAGCCAGAACAATCCCCCTTCAGCCTTCCCACCCACTTGGACGCGGGCCTGCTCCCTACGCCCGCGCACGAGGTGCTGGGCGACGGCGACATGCATCCACCTCGCATCCTGCTGCTGTACGGTTCGTTGCGGCCGCAGTCCTTCAGTCGAAAGCTAGCG
This sequence comes from Ramlibacter sp., assembly GCA_012729605.1. Classification (GTDB taxonomy): domain Bacteria; phylum Pseudomonadota; class Gammaproteobacteria; order Burkholderiales; family Burkholderiaceae_C; genus Brachymonas; species Brachymonas wangyanguii. Next base: position 2,056 of record JAAYCV010000040.1, read on the forward strand.
CTGGAAGCCGAGCGCATCCTGCAGCACCTCGGCGCCGAGACCCGGGTGTTCGACCCGCATGACCTGCCGGTATTGGACAGCGTCGACAAAAGCCACCCGAAGGTGCA
>JAAYCV010000041.1 GCA_012729605.1 Ramlibacter sp.
ATCGCTGGTAATGGAGACCTCGGCAGGCAGCTGGATTTTTTCGCGCGCAGCGACCGCTTTCATGGCGCCGATGAAGCAGGCGCTGTAGCCGGCGGCAAAGAGCTGCTCGGGGTTGGTGCCAGGGCCGCCGTCACCGCCCAGTTCCTTGGGCGTGGACAGCGCAACCTGCAGGGCACCGTCGGAAGATTGTGCGGTACCGGCACGGCCACCGGTGGCGGTTGCGGTGGCGGTGTAGAGGATTTTTTCGAGGGACATGGGGGAACTCCTTGAGGGCACTGGAAGTGGGTACTTGGGCAGAATAGCAGCATTGGTGGGTTCGGGGGTATGGGCTGCTACCCTCAAGGTCTTTGCGCTTGCGGCAATGGATCTTGCGGTGAACCTGAGGCAGATCCAGTCTCCATGGAAGAGTGCTTACGTTTTGGCGCGTCGCTTGATCCTGGTTTCCAGCGTCCGCAACTCAGTCTCATCTTGCCGATCAGTCTCCAAGGCTTCCAGCCGCTTGCGCTCCTGATCAAATTGACGATATAGCGTGTCTGTATGCAGCTCCATCTGCCGATGGCTGACCGTACCAGCGTTCGCCAGCAGCGGAAAACCGTTGAAGGTGATGATCTGATCCACGTTCTGTTTCCAGTAGGCCATGCGCGTCTCCTGCTTGCTTATGGCGCGCAGTTCGGCGGTTTCCAGGAAGATCACGACCAGCCGATTCAGGGTGTCGATCTCATCCTCGGTCAGGTAGTTCTTGGCGACCAAGATATCTGCCTTGCGCACCTTGTCTCCGTCCCAGGCCAGTAGGCCAAAATGCGGATCGGCGGGATTGGCACGCGCCATGACAAGTTCGGCAGCCGTCTTTTGCGTGACGGCAAAGATCAGCAGGTTTTGCACCGTGGCGAAGAAAACCTGCGTGGCTTTGTCTGTCTTGTCGTAGTCGCTGGAGAGCGAGAAGAGTTCGCGCACCTTCTGGTAGAAACGTTTTTCGGAAGCCCGGATGTCGCGGATGCGCGCCAGCAGCTCGTCGAAGTAGTCCGGACGGCCATCCGGGTTCTTCAGCCGCTCGTCGTCCATCACGAAACCCTTGGCCAGGTATTCCTTCAGGATGGTGGAGGCCCAGCGACGGAACTGCACACCGCGCGGTGAGCGTACGCGGTAGCCGACTGCCAAGATGGCATTGAGGTTATAGAGCAGCGTCTGGTAGCGCTTGCCGTCAGCGGCAGTTGTCAAGGAATCCTTGACAACTGAATCCGCGTCCAACTCACCATCTTCGAAGATGTTCTTCAGGTGCAGGGAGATGTTCTGCTTGGTGGCATCAAACAGCTCGGCCATCTCCAGCTGTGTCAGCCAGACCGTCTGTTCCTGTGCGCGCAGCCTGATCTGGCTGCGACCGTCCTCTGTGGTATAGAGAATCAGCTTATTCATGGATGGCAGTCCCTGAAGATATTAGCGCTAAAGTAAATAATTTTACGCCAAATCAACAGAAAATGCGCCAAAAATGTAAGCTGAAAACATCACACATCCAGGTTAGCCGCTCGCAACGCATTAGTCTCAATAAAGTCCCTCCGCGGCTCCACCTCATCCCCCATCAGCATCGTAAACACCCGATCCGCCTCGATCGCATCATCGATCTGCACGCGCAGCAGGCGGCGCACGGCTGGGTCCATGGTGGTTTCCCACAGCTGCTCGGGGTTCATCTCGCCCAGGCCCTTGTAGCGCTGGCGGCCGACCGAGTTCTCGGCCTGCTGCATCAGCCAGGACATGGCGTCCTGGAAATCGCCCACGACCTGCGTCTTGGCGCGCTCGCCTTCACCGCGCGTCACGCTGGCACCTTCGCCCAGCAGGCCCTTGAAGGTATCGCTGGCGGACTGCAGCGCCGCGTAGTCGGCGCCGTGCACGAACTCGGGCGTCAGGATGCTGGCGCGCTCGTTGCCGTGGTGCATGCGCGCAATGCGCAGGTAGTGCGCGTCATTTGTGGCATCAAAACCGTGCGTCACGCGTGCCGTGCTGCCGGCCAGCTCCATCGCCTGCTGCAGCGCCTGCGCGCTGGCCTCGGCGTTATCGGCTGTATCCAGGTTCAGGTGCAGGCCATCGCCCGGGCCAAAGCCGGCCAGCGTGCGCAGCGCCTGCTCGTCCATGTGGCTGGACAGGCGCTCGATCACGCTGGTCGCCTGCACAAAGCGCTGGGCCAGCGTACGCAGCGTATCGCCCTCCAGCACCGGACGGCCATCGCCCGGATCAATGCGTGCGCCTTCCAGCGCCACCTGGCTCAGGTAGGCGTTGAGCGCGTTGCCATCCTTCAGGTACTGCTCCTGCTTGCCGTGGCGCACCTTGTACAGCGGCGGCTGCGCGATATAGATGTGGCCGCGCTCGACCAGCTCCGGCATCTGGCGGTAGAAGAAGGTCAGCAGCAGCGTGCGGATGTGTGCACCGTCCACGTCCGCGTCGGTCATGATGATGATGCGGTGGTAGCGCAGCTTGTCGATATTGAAATCGTCGCTGCTGCTCTTGCCATGGCCGTCTTCGGCCGCCTTACCGATGCCGGTGCCGAGCGCGGTGATCAGCGTCACGATCTCGTTGCTGGTCAGCAGCTTCTCGTAGCGCGCCTTTTCCACGTTCAGGATCTTGCCGCGCAGCGGCAGGATCGCCTGGAACTTGCGGTCACGGCCCTGCTTGGCCGAGCCACCGGCGGAGTCGCCCTCCACGATATAGATTTCGCACTGCGCCGGATCCTTCTCCTGGCAGTCAGCCAGCTTGCCGGGCAGGCCAAAGCCGTCCAGCACGCCCTTGCGGCGCGTCATCTCGCGAGCCTTGCGCGCTGCTTCACGTGCACGCGCCGCCTCGACGATCTTGCCGCACAGGATCTTGGCGTCGTTCGGGTTCTCTTCCAGGTAGTCGGTCAGCGACTTGGCGACGATATCCTCTACCGGCGCGCGCACCTCGCTGGACACCAGCTTGTCCTTGGTCTGCGAGCTGAACTTGGGCTCCGGCACCTTGACCGACAGCACGCAGCACAGGCCCTCGCGCATGTCGTCGCCGCTGACATCGACCTTGGCCTTCTTGGCCAGTTCGTTGTCGGCAATGTACTTGCCGATCACGCGCGTCATGGCGGCGCGCAGGCCGGTCAGGTGGGTGCCGCCGTCACGCTGCGGGATGTTGTTGGTAAAGCAGATCACCTGCTCGTTATAGCTTTCGTTCCACTGCATGGCGACTTCGACACCGATCTCGGTGCCGGGAATGCCGCCGTAGCTGTCGGCCGGGCGCGAACCCACGGCGTGGAAGGTGGTGGGGTGCAGCACCTTCTTGCTGCCGTTGATGAACTCGACAAAGCCCTTGACGCCGCCGGCACCAGAGAAGTCGTCTTCCTTGCCGCTGCGCTCGTCCTTCAGGCGGATACGCACGCCGTTGTTCAGGAAGCTCAGCTCACGCAAGCGCTTGCTCAGGATCTCGTAGTGGAACTCGTTGTTTTCCTTGAAGATCTCGGTGTCGGGCAGGAAATGTACATGGGTGCCGCGCTTGTCGGTCTCGCCGGTAATGCGCATCGGGGAGACCTCGGCACCATCGACCACCTCGATCAGGCGATCCTGCACCAGGCCGCGCGAGAACATCAGGCTGTGTACCTGGCCGTCGCGGCGCACCGTCAGGCGCAGCTTGCTGGACAGCGCGTTGACGCAGCTCACGCCCACGCCGTGCAGGCCGCCGGAGACCTTGTAGCTGTTCTGGTTGAACTTGCCGCCGGCGTGCAGCTCGGTCAGCGCGATCTCGGCAGCAGAGCGCTTGGGCTCGTGCTTGTCGTCCATCTTGACGCCGGTGGGAATGCCACGGCCGTTGTCGGACACGGAAATCGAGTTGTCGGCGTGGATGGTGACCACGATATCGTCACAATGGCCCGCCAGCGCCTCGTCGATGGAGTTGTCCACCACCTCGAACACCAGATGGTGCAGGCCGGTGCCGTCGCTGGTATCACCGATGTACATGCCGGGGCGCTTGCGCACCGCTTCCAGACCTTCGAGGATCTGGATCGCGCCTTCGCCGTAGCCGTCAGATTGAGGGGGAGTGCTGTTGGGGGTTGCTTGCGATTCGCTCATCCCTCCATTTTCGCAGAAATGACGCGGGTTTGCCTGCTTCCGGCAGGTGCCGGCATGGGCATTGCGGCAGGTTTTTCCGGCAGCCGTGGCAGGGGCTGCCAGAAACGCCAAGACCACCGCGCGGGTGGTCTTGTACAGGGGGCGCAAGCGGCGTGTGCCGCCTGGTTTCAGGCGGTGGCCAGCGTGTCGCTGTCGTTGACCGCGGCCAGCCAGTAGCTGGCGTTGAACGGGCTGCTCATGCGCAGTGCCAGCGGCGACACGTCCATGATCTTGTCGGTCGGCATCTTTTCTTCCTCGACCTCTTCCTGCGCTTCTTCACCCACGCTGGCGGCGATCTGGCGGTAGGCTTCGCCCGGCTGGGCGGCGCGCGCTACCGAGAAGGAATAGAAGCAGCGGAACGCCACCTTGCGGTCGCCCCAGTAGTCGGCGGCGTCACGGAACACGTCCAGCAGCAGCTCGCGCAGCTCCTTGTCGAAGCGGGCGCTGGTCGGGATCTGCTCGACCACCACGATGAAGCCGGGTTGCGGGCCGGACTTGTGCAGCGGGTCGGTGATGCTGCCGTACACGGCATCGAAATTCTTGGTGCTGGGTGCCGGTGTGACCATGAACTGTTCACACAGCATGTCGATCACGTCCTGGCGCGTCTGTGCCTGCGACAGGTTGGCGTACAGGAAATGGTGGCCCAGCTGGGTAGCGGCATTCTGCAGCTCTTCCACGTGGAAGGCACGGATCGATTGCACCAGGTTGGTACGGACATTGCGCAGGGGGTGGTCGGAAGTGGAAATCTCGATGCTCACGGTCGTCATTGCGGCTGCTTGGCGCAGCCACATCCTGGTTGGTTAGGGCACTATGCGGTGGTAGCTCGCGTAGTGGTCACTGGTGTAGTAGCAGGCATCCGGCTGGCGCGGCTGCTGGCCGCCGCAGACGATGCGTTTGGCACCGCGATTGCGCGCCTTGGGATGTGCCACGGTGTATTCACGGTAGTAGCCACGCGGGTGCTGCGGCAGCAGCTGTTCGCGGTTGAAGAAGGTGCTGCCGTCCTTGCTGAACGGAAACGGGCCGCCCTGCAGGATCAGGGCATAGGTGGCCTGGCCCTGGCGCGGCAGTTGCTGCAGCGGCATCGCCGGGATGCGGCTGTCGGCCTGTGGCTGCGCGGGGGCAAAGGACGCGGGTGCGGTGGCTACCGGGGGGGCTGCCTTGCTGGCGGTCGGTTGTCCCTGGCTGCAGCCGGCCAGCGCAGCGACGCCCAACAGGAGGGCGGCGAGCAGCTTGCGCGAGGGGGAGTGTCCGCCGGGGAAGCTGCGGCCAGCAACAGGGGTGCTGCAGGGCTGGCTGGCAATGGCGGTCAGGGACGAAAAGACAGTCATACAAATGCAGGGACAACATTTTGTCAATCCAAGTGATTAACAAAGTTGATGAGGCGCAAGTTTGCCCCATGCCTCTGCAAAAATCAATAGATGTTCGCCGCCCTGCTATGGTGTTGCATGCCGGCTGGCATTTGTGCCAACGATGTGCTAAGGGCTGTGCTGCAGGGCAGCAAACAGCCCCCGGCAGCGGCTTATTCCATGGCGCGCGGCGTGGTCGAGTTGGCTTCGGCCACGGTGATGGCCGTCATGTTGATGATGCGGCGCACGGTGGCGCTGGGCGTCAGGATGTGCACCGGCTTGCTGGTACCCAGCAGCACCGGGCCAATCGCGATGCCGCCGCCAGCGGCCGACTTCAGCAGGTTGTAGGAGATGTTGGCCGCGTCCAGGTTGGGCATCACCAGCAGGTTGGCGCTGCCCTGCAGCACGCAGCTCGGCAGCATGTGCTTGCGCAGGCTGGCGTCCAGCGCCACGTCACCGTGCAGCTCGCCGTCGATCGGCAGCCAGGGCGCATGTTCCTGGATCAGCGCCAGTGCCTCGCGCATCTTGACGGCGCTGGGCTGGTTGGAGGAGCCGAAGTTGGAGTGGCTCAGCAGTGCGGCATTCGGCTCGATGCCGAAGCGCTTCATGTCGAGCGCGGCCATGATGGTGAACTCGGCAATCTGTTCGGCGGTCGGGTCGTAGTTGACGTGGGTATCGACGATGAACACCTGGTGGTGCGGCAGCAGCAGCGCGTTCATGGCGGCGTAGGTCTTGGCACCGGGCGCCTTGCCCAGCACCTGGTCCACATAGTGCAGGTGCAGCGAGTGGCTGCCCCAGGTGCCGCAGACCATGCCGTCGGCATGGCCCTTGTGCACCATCATGGCGCCGATCAGCGACAGGCGGCGGCGCATCTCGATCTTGGCCATCGCCTGGCTCACGCCCTTGCGTTCGGCCATGGCGTGGTAGGCCTGCCAGAATTCGGTGTAGCGCGGGTCGTTCTCGACGTTGACCACTTCGTAATCGACGCCTTCGGTCAGGCGCAGGCCGTAGCGCTGGATGCGCTTGGCGATGATGGCCGGGCGACCGACCAGGATCGGCTTGGCCAGGTTTTCGTCGACCACGATCTGCACCGCGCGCAGCACGCGCTCTTCCTCGCCTTCGGCATAGACCACGCGCTTGCGCTCGGCCATGCGGGCGGTATCGAAAATCGGCTTCATGATGCCGCCAGAGGCGTACATGAAGGCCTGCAGCCTGTCCTTGTAGGCGTCCATGTCCTCGATCGGGCGCAGCGCCACGCCGGCTTCCATGGCGGCCTGGGCCACGGCCGGGGCGATCATCAGCATCAGGCGCGGATCGAAGGGCTTGGGAATCAGGTATTCGGGGCCGAAGCTCAGGTTATGGCCGATGTAGGCGGCGGCTACCACCTCGGACTGCTCGGCGCGGGCCAGGTCGGCGATGGCGCGTACGGCGGCGATTTCCATCTCGGTGGTGATGGTGCTGGCACCGCAGTCCAGAGCGCCCCGGAAGATGTAGGGGAAGCACAGCACGTTGTTGACCTGGTTCGGGTAGTCGGTGCGGCCGGTGGCCATGATGGCGTCATCGCGCACGGACTGGACTTCTTCTGGCGTGATTTCGGGCGTCGGGTTGGCCAGCGCGAAGATCAGCGGCTTGGCGGCCATCCTGGCGACCATCTCGGGCTTGAGCACGCCGCCGGCGGACAGGCCGAGGAACATGTCGGCACCCTCGATCACCTCGCCCAGCGTGCGCAGCGCGCTGTCCTGGGCGAACTGGGCCTTGTCTTCGTCCATCAGTTCGGTGCGGCCCTGGTAGACCAGGCCGTGGATGTCGGTGACCCAGATGTTCTGGCGCGGCACGCCGAGCTTGACCAGCAGGTTGATGCAGGCCAGCGCTGCGGCACCGGCGCCGGAGGTGACGACCTTGACCTCGTCGATCTTCTTGCCGACCACTTCCAGGCCGTTCAGGAAGGCCGCGCCCACCACGATGGCGGTGCCGTGCTGGTCGTCGTGGAACACCGGGATGTTCAGGCGTTCACGCAGCTTGCGCTCGACGTAGAAGCAGTCGGGCGCCTTGATGTCTTCGAGGTTGATGCCGCCGAAGGTGGGTTCGAGCGCGGCGATGATTTCGACCAGCTTGTCCGGATCCTTTTCGTTGATCTCGATGTCGAACACGTCGATGCCGGCGAACTTCTTGAACAGCACGCCCTTGCCTTCCATCACCGGCTTGCCGGCCAGCGGGCCGATATCGCCCAGGCCGAGCACGGCAGTGCCGTTGGTGACCACGCCGACCAGGTTGCCGCGAGCGGTGTAGCGGAAGGCGGCAGCCGGGTCCTTGACGATTTCCTCGCAGGGAGCAGCGACGCCGGGCGAGTAGGCCAGTGCCAGATCGGCTTGGTTTACCACCTTCTTGGTGGACTCGACGCTGATCTTGCCGGGCTGCGGGAACTCGTGGTAATCGAGTGCGGTCTGGCGGAACGCGGCGTTGCTGGTGCTCTGCTTGGAGGAAGTGGTCATGGCGGAACTCGTGCTGGGGCCTGGCAGCGGATCACGCCGCAGACCGGCTGTTTTGGGGTTATGGGCGGAACGTCCCATTGTAGGGGCAAGCGCGACCGCTAACAGGCACCACGACCCATGTCGCACAGGGAAGTGCGACATGGGCGATGGCGGTTTGACACTGCTGGCAGGCGGTATCAGGCAGCCCGGGACAGGGGAGCGGCGGGCGTGTCGCCGCCGTCGAGCTCGGCCAGCAGCTGTTGCCAGCGCGTGCGTGCGGCGGCCAGGTTGCGCGCCTTGACATGGCCGTAGCCGCGGATGCTGTCGGGTACCTGCGCGATCTCGACCAGCAGCGCGTGGTTCTCTGGCGTGAGGCGCGTCAGCAGCTGTTCGACCAGCTGGCGGTACTCGGTGATCAGGGCGCGTTCGGTGACGCGCTCCGGGTGGCGGCCGAAGGGATCAAGCATGCTGCCGCGCAGCTTTTTCAGCTTCGCCAGCAGGCGGAACACGCGCAGCATGCCGGGGCCGTAGCTGCGCTTGCGAGCATCGGCCTGATCCTGTGCGCTGCCCAGGCTGGGAGGTGCCAGGTGGTAGCGCAGCGTGTAGTCGCCTTCGAACATGGCGGCGATCTTCTTTTCGAAGTCGCCGTTGCTGAACAGGCGCGCGACTTCGTATTCGTCCTTGTAGGCCATCAGCTTGAACAGGTTGTGCGCCACCGCCTGCGCCAGCCGGGTCGGCGGCTTGCCGTTGACGGCAGGCAGTGCGGCTTCGGCTTCGGCGACGCGCTGTACCAGCTGTTGGTACTGGCGCGCATAGGCGGCATCCTGGTAATCGGTCAGGAACTGCACGCGGCGTTCCAGCAGCTGCTGCAGCGAGGGCGGGCGGTGCAGCGTGATCACCTGTGCCGGCTTGAGCAGCTGTTGCACGCGGGCTGCATCGTGCGCGGCGTGGCGACCCCAGACAAAGGCCTGCTGGTTTTTGTCCACCTGCACGCCGTTGAGTTCCATGGCGCGCAGCAGCGCGGCCTCGCTGAGCGGGATCCAGCCTTTTTGCCAGGCAAAGCCGAGCACCATCGGGTTGACGTAAATCGTGTCGCCGAGCAGTTCGCGTGCCATGGCTTCGGCATCAAAACTGGCCAGATGGCCTGCATCGAGCAGGCCGGCGAGCACGCTGGCGCATTGCTGTGCCGGGTTTTGCCAGTCGCGGTTGTGGACAAAGGCGGCAGTCGGCGGGGCGCTGCTGTTGAGCGCGACACGGCTGCGGTCGTGGCGCAGGCGCGAGGTGGTTTCGGCATGCAGCGTGACCAGCGGATCACAACCAAGCACCAGATCGGCGGCAGCCAGGCTGACGCGCGTGGTCTGGATATCGTCCTGCGTGGCACCGATCAGCACATGGCTCCAGGTGGCACCGCCCTTTTGTGCCAGGCCGGCGGCATCCTGCGTGACGATGCCCTTGCCTTCCAGGTGCGCCGCCATGCCGAGGATCTGGCCGATGGTGATGACGCCTGTGCCACCGACGCCGGCGACTACCGTGCCCCAGACCTGGCCGGGTGCCAGTGGCGGCAGCTGCGGCAGGGGCAGCGCCGGCAGGCTGTCGAGTGCTGGTAGCTGCGACGAGCTGCCAGGCTGGCGCAGGCGGCCACCCTCGACCGTGACGAAGCTCGGGCAGAAGCCCTTGAGGCAGGAATAGTCCTTGTTGCAGCTGCTCTGGTTGATCTGGCGCTTGCGGCCGAATTCGGTTTCCAGTGGCTCCACGCTCAGACAGTTGCTCTGCACGCTGCAATCGCCGCAGCCTTCACAGACCGCCTCGTTGATGACGATGCGCTTGGCTGGATCTTCCAGCAGGCCACGCTTGCGGCGCCGGCGCTTTTCGGTGGCGCAGGTCTGGTCGTAGATTAGCACCGTGGTGCCGCGCGTGGCACGCAGCTGCTGCTGCACCTCGTCCAGGCGGTCGCGGTGGAAGACCTCGGTGCCAGGTGGCAGTGCCGCACCCTGGTACTTGTCGGGATCGTCGCTGACCACGACCAGCTTGCTGGCCCCTTCGGCGATCACGCTGGCGGCAATCTGCAGCACGCTGTGGCCTTCGGGCCGTTCGCCGACGCGCTGGCCGCCGGTCATGGCGACGGCATCGTTGTAGAGGATCTTGTAGGTGATGTTGACGCCGGCGGCGATGCTCTGGCGGATGGCGAGCAGGCCGCTGTGGAAATAGGTGCCGTCGCCGAGATTGGTGAAGATGTGCGGTTCGTCGGTGAACGGCGCCTGACCGACCCAGGGTACGCCCTCGCCGCCCATCTGGGTAAAGCCGCAGGTGGCGCGGTCCATCCACAGCGTCATGTAGTGGCAGCCGATGCCGGCCATGGCACGCGAGCCTTCCGGCACGCGGGTGCTGGTGTTGTGCGGGCAGCCGGAGCAGAACCAGGGCACGCGATCGGCCTTGAGCGTGATCGCCTGCTGGGCGCGTTCCTGCGCGTCGAGGATCGTGAGGTGGGCGTCCATGCGCGCCTGCACGTCGGCCGGCACGCCGAGCTGCGACAGGCGGCGCGCGATGGCGCGCGCGATCAGCGCCGGGTTCAGGTCGGCATGGGCGCGCAGCAGCTGGTGGCCGGCCGGATCGCACAGGCTCCATTCGCCGCCGCTGCAATCGCCCGGTACCTCGTCGAACTTGCCGAGCACGGTCGGGCGCACGTCCTCGCGCCAGTTGTATAGCTCTTCCTTGAGCTGGTATTCGATCATCTGGCGCTTTTCTTCCACCACCAGGATCTCGTCCAGGCCAACGGCGAACTCGCGCGTGAGTGTGGCTTCCAGCGGCCAGACCACGCCGACCTTGTGCACGCGCACGCCGATGCGCTGGCAGGTGGCCTCGTCCAGCCCCAGGTCGAGCAGTGCCTGGCGCATGTCGTTGTAGGCCTTGCCACTGGCGATGATGCCGAAACGGTCCTGCGCACCGCTGATGACGGTGTGGTTGAGCTGGTTGGCGCGGATGTAGGCGAGCGCGGCGTAGAGCTTGTGTTGCAGCAGGCGTGCTTCCTGCTCGAGCGCGGTATCGGGCCAGCGGATATGTACGCCGCCGGGCGGCATGGCGTAGTGCGGCAGCCGCGTGTGCACGCGGTTCGGATCGATCTGCACGGTGGCGCTGGATTCGACCACTTCCTGGATCGTCTTCATGCCGGTCCAGACGCCGGCAAAGCGGCTCATGGCATAGGCATGGATGCCGAAATCGAGAATCTCCTGCACGCTGGCCGGGAAGAACACCGGCATGCCGCAGGCCTTGAGGATGTGGTCGCTCTGGTGCGCGGCAGTGGAGCTCTTGGCGATGTGGTCATCGCCGGCGACGGCAATCACGCCGCCCCAGGGGCTGGTGCCAGCCATGTTGGCGTGCTTGAACACGTCCACGCTGCGATCGACGCCGGGGCCCTTGCCGTACCAGATGCCGAATACGCCATCAAAGCGCTGCTGCTGTTGCGGGGCAAAGGCCAGCTGCTGGCTGCCCCAGACGGCGGTGGCGGCGAGCTCCTCGTTGACGCCGGGCTGGAACACGATGTCGTGCTGCTTGAGGCTGGATTGCGCCTGCCAGAGCATCTGGTCATAGCCGCCGAGTGGCGAGCCGCGATAGCCGCTGATGAAGCCGGCGGTGCGCTTGCCGGCGGCCAGGTCGCGCTGCTGTTGCAGCATGGGAAGCCGGACCAGGGCCTGCACGCCGCTCATGAAGGCTTCGCCTTGCGGCAGCGTGTACTTGTCGTCCAGGGTGGCATCGGGCCGTGCCAGGCCGGAGACGGGAAAATGGGTCGGTGCGTTCATGGGTGCCTCGCTTGTTCGGTGGTGCGGAAAGGGTGGTTCCGGACCAGGGGACAGGCCTGCCGCTGCTTGTGGCAGCGCAGGCGCTAGAGGCAGTTTAGGCGGCGCGCTGGCGCGCCGCCGTCAGGGATAGTACCGAGTTACAGCTGCTGACAGCGGCTCAGCGCGGCCACAGCACCCACAGGCGCAGCGGCTGCTTCATGGCGTGCGCCAGCGTGGCGGCTTCGGGCGACCAGCCGGCAAAGTAGTCGGCACGCACGGCACCGCGGATTGCATTGCCGGTGTCCTGTGCCAGCACCATGCGGTTGAGCTGCGCGGTCGGTCCGCTGGTGGAGAGCCAGACTGGCGTGCCGTAGGGGATGCTGTCGCGGTCTACCGCAATCGAGCGGCCCGGCGTCAGCGGCACGCCCTGGGCACCGCGCGGGCCGGTGTTGGCATCGGGGATCGCCTCTTCACGGAAGAAGACATAGCGCGGGTTGCTCCACAGCATGGCCTGGGTGCGGCCCGGGTTCTGTGCCGCCCAGGCGCGTACATTGTCCCAGCTGCCGCCACGGCCGCCCTGCGAGCTGATCCAGGCCGAGGGGCTGCGGAAAGTCTGGTTGTTGGTGCCAGCAAAGGCCAGGCGCACGTCGCGCACGCGGCCGTCGCGCTCACGCACCTGCATGCGGCCGGAGCCCTGCACGTGCAGCACCATGGCATCAATCGGGTCGGCCATCCAGACGATTTCGCGGCCACGCAGTGCAGCCTGTGCGGCGGGCAGGATATCGATCTGCTGGCGCGTGAACCAGGGCGACTTGGGCGCGCCACCGGCCGGCACGCCGTACAGCGGCACGCGGTGGCTGGCGGTGGGCACGCGGCTGGCCTGCATCACCGGTTCGTAATAGCTGGTCAGCAGGCCGTCGGCCTGGCCGCTGTGCGCCTGTACCTGGTAGGGCTGCAGGCGCTGCATCATCCAGTTGCGCTTGTCCTGGTCGCTGGCGCGCGCCATGCCGGCGGCTTCGCGGCAGGTGGCGGCAAACACCGGGCCGGGCTTCTGGCAGCTCTGCATCCAGGCGCTCCAGGCTTCGCCAACGCGATCCTGGTTGAAGCCGGGCAGGCTGGACCAGGTCACCGGCACCCAGCGGCTCTTGGGCTGGGTGATGACCTGGCCGGTGATGGTGTCGGTCGGGGGTGCGGTCGGCTTGGTGCCGCAGCCGGCGAGCAGGGCTGCGGCCACGACGCTGGCAACGCCGGCCAGCGTGGTCCAGCGTGGAAGGGTACGGGGGAGAGCGGGTGAGATCGTCTGCATGGGCTTTGAAGTCAACAGGCTGGCACCCGGCATCGGCATGGTCAGGAATGCCGGGCATGAGGGAAATGGAAAGAGTCGCAACACATTGTGCCTGCCCTGCAGCGGGCTGCCTGAGCGCAGCGCTGCACAATTCGTGTGCAAATGTTCCGGGCGGCTCAGGGCATGGCGCTGGCAGCGGCTTGCGGCAACACCCCAGCTGCAGATGCAGCCGATGCCGGCAGCATCGCCCTGGCGGCAGAAGCGGCAGAAGCGGCAGAAGCGGCAGAAGCGGCAGAAGCGGCAGAGGCGGCAGAGGCGGCAG
>JAAYCV010000235.1 GCA_012729605.1 Ramlibacter sp.
CGGCAGCCGTCCGCCGACCATCGGCTACGTGGGGCGGATCGGCTCGGACAAGCGTCTGGATGTTCTGCTCCGTGCGGTGGCAGCCATGCGATCGCGAACAGCGCGGGTGCTGCTTTATGGCGAAGGGGCGGAACAGCCCCTGCTGGCGGAACTGGCATCTCGGCTGGGGATTGCCGAGCGGGTGGAATGGCGCGGCGTGACCCGCGACCCTGGCGCGGCATATGCCGATATGGGTATGGTGGCCTTGTGCTCGCCACGGGAGTCGTCGAGCAACATGGTGCTGGAGGCAATGGCGGCAGGAAAGGCCATCGTCACGACGGACGCCGGCGGGATGCCGGAACTGGTCGAGGGCGGCCGGTGCGGGTTGTGCGTGCCGGCGTTGGATGTGGCAGCGCTGAGCGCTGCATTGGATGCGATGGCGGCTGACGCCGATCTCCGGCGACAACTGGGGCAGCGTGCCCGCTTCAAGGCGATGCGCGAACACGATCCGCGGATCATCGGCAGGCAATGGATGGCCGTGCTGGCGGAAGTGGCGGGTCGGGCACCGGAGGCTTTTGCACGGCAAAGCGTGGAGATACCTGCGGCGTCAGTGAGCGCGACCGCGACAGCGTGATTTCGATTCTGCTCACTTGTGCACGGAGGCATGTGTGATCTCACAGCGAGCTTATCCCGGCATTTACATGGCTTTTGATCCGCGTCCGGGCCGCGCGCGGGCGACCGTCGAAGGCATGCTGAGCCTGGCCGGCCGCGTCGATGACCGTGCCCTCGCCGGTGAGGAATCGGGTTGTGCCGTCGTGGCGGTGTCTCCGCCGGGCGAACACCCGGAAGCGGCGCCGGTCATTCATAGCAGCCCGGCCGGCACGCTCGTCTGGGCGGGCGAGATGCTTCCGCCGGAAAGCTGGAGCAGTGCGGGTGAACGGTGTTCATCGCAACGTCTTGCCGCTGTGGTGCTGGATCGACTCGAGCGCCAAGGGCCGGAAGTCCTGGGCGATATCGACGGGAGTTTCTGCGGGGCGTGGTTCAGTTATGACAGCAGCACATGGACAATCTTCAATGACCGCTGGGGTTTGATTCCGCTGTTCTGGTGGGCGGACGGTGCGCGGTTGATCATCTCACCCAAAGCCCGTCTCACCTGGCGATCCAGCGGATCGGCTCTGCAGATTGATGGCGACGGTGTGGCCGACCTGCTGCGCACGCAAAACATGCTGGACGATCACACGCTGATCGAGAACGTGCACTGGCTGATGCCGGCGACGTGCCTGCGCTGGGACGGCAGCGGGGCTTCGACGCGGCAATATTGGGACTATCAGCATCGGCCCCGGCAGACCGGCAGTTATGATGAGGTAATCGACAGCTTTGTCGATGTTTCGCGGTCGACGATGGCTCGTATCATCGACACGCGGGCGCCGGTCATGCAGGGTCTGAGCGGCGGGCTTGATTCGCGGATGTTCCTGGGCGTCTGCCAGGAACTCGGCCGCATGCCTGCGTGCTATACATCGGGGCTGGCCTGGAGTGAGGATGTCCGGTTTGGGCATAAGCTCGCCCGGGCTGCGGGTGCCCGTCACGAAACACTGCTGCTGGATGCAGAGCGGATTCCGGATCAGGTCCAGGAAACCATCATCGAGACTGATGGCTTGCACGGAGCAGCTCATCTGGTGGCCAGCGCTCCGATTGCATCCTACCTGGCGCACCATGCCGGAGCGGTGCTGTTGGAAGGTTACCTGCACGGCGGGCTGGGCGGATCGAAGGTGCCTGCGGA
>JAAYCV010000236.1 GCA_012729605.1 Ramlibacter sp.
GCAAATCACGCTTTCTGCCTGCTGGCTGCGTCAACGCGTGACCGGCACCACAAACTCCCATTGCGACAGGCGCGGCTCGGTCTGGCTGCAGTGCTCGACAAACAGGCTGCGCCAGCGGTGCGTGGGCTCGAACGTGCTGTCCGAATCCTTGCCGGCCGTCAGGCACAGGCCGGAACCCTGCAGCTCGATACGGCCATCGGCATGCTGCACAAAGCGCTGCAGCGCATCGGCCTCCATGAACGGGCTACGCTCGCCACAGGGACGCGCGAGCACGGCTGCACCAGCCAGGGCACGGCCGTTGAGGCCGGCCACGGTAGCGCAAACCTGGTACTGCGGAAAATACAGCCGGCCATCGTCCTGCAGCCGCACTGCCTCATCGGCATAGAGACCGGGCTTGCAGTTGTGCGCCGTCATCGGCAGGTCAAAACGCACGTAGTCGCCCGAGCCCATGATGTCCAGGCAGTAGTAGTCTTCGCGATCCAGCGGATCGATCAGGCGCATGTGGCCGATTTGCTGGCTGGTCGTGGCGCTTGAGGCCGGGGTCTGGGCCGAAGCCGCCGGCAGCAGGCTAGCGGAGCTCTGGGCTGCCGGCTTGTCGCAAGCGGCCAGGGTCAGCAGGCAGGCTGCGGCCAGGGACAGGAAAGGAAAACGGGGGAATCGCATGGCGCATGCCGAAAGTCAGGATGACCGACCATCACATCCGCCTCTTGTCCGCATCGGCTGCTCAGGCAAGCCGTATCAGACCACCACCGGTTCCGGTTCCAGCCGGATACCAAAGCGCTCGTAGACGCTGGTCTGGATCGCCTGTGCCAGCGTCATCACCTCGCCGCCGGTGGCGCGGATGCCAGTTTCGTGGAAACGGTTGATCAGCACCAGCGCCTGCTTCGGGTAGACGCCGGCATTGCCCATGCTCTTGCCGCGCCAGCCGCAGGCATCGATCAGCCAGCCGGCAGCCAGCTTGACCGTGCCATCCGGCATCGGGTAGTGCACGATATGCGGGTCACGACCGATGATGTCGTCGCACTGCTCGCGCGACACCACCGGATTCTTGAAAAAGCTGCCGACGTTGCCCACCTCGGCCGGATCCGGCAGCTTGGCGCGGCGGATCGCCACCACCATGTCAAACACCTGCTGCGCCGTCGGTGCGGTAATGCTCCACTCGGCCATCTTGCGCTCGATGTCCAGATAGCCGATTTCCGGGCGCCACTGCTTGGGCAAGGCAAAGCGCACCTGCGTGATCACCGCCTTGCCCGCCAGGCCGCCCTCGCCTTTCTGCTTGAAGACGGAATCGCGGTAGGCGAAACGGCACTGGGCGGCATCCAGCGTGAACTGGCGACCGGTGGCCAGCTCGATCGCATCCAGGCTGTGGAATCGGTCTTGCAGCTCGATGCCGTAGGCGCCGATGTTCTGCACCGGCGCTGCGCCCACGGTGCCGGGAATCAGCGCCAGGTTTTCCAGGCCCGGATAGCCCTGCTGCAGCGTCCAGGCGACAAAGTCATGCCAGACCTCGCCGGCGCCGGCCTGCACGATCCAGTGGCGATCGGTTTCTTCCACCAGCGTGCGTCCCTGGATCTCCAGCTTGATCACCAGCGCCAGCAGGTCGCCGGTGATGACCATGTTGCTGCCGCCACCCAGCACCAGATGACCACGCTCCAGCTGGCGCGGCTGTTCGGCCAGCGCCTGCAGGTCGGACGGCTGGCGCACGCGCAGCAGGCTGTGCGCACGCGCGGCAATGCCCAGGGTGTTGTAGGGATCAAGGGAAACGTTGTGTTCGATACGGAGAATGGTCATGGGGGATAATTGTCGCATCATCATCCCTCGGAAAGACTGCACATGCCCTCTTTTGACACCGTTTGCGAACCCAATCTGGTAGAAGTGAAAAACGCCGTGGAGAACACCTCCAAGGAAATCGGCACCCGTTTCGATTTCAAGGGCACCTCTGCCGGCATCGAGATCAAGGACAAGGAAATCACCCTGCTCGGCGATGCCGAGTTCCAGCTGCAGCAGGTCGAAGACATCCTGCGCAACAAGATGACCAAGCGCAACGTCGATGTCCGTTTCCTGGACATGGGCAAGGTCGAGAAAATCGGCGGCGACAAGGTCAAGCAGGTGGTCAAGGTGCGTAACGGCATCGAAACCGAACTGGCCAAGAAGATCCAGAAGCTGGTCAAGGAAAGCAAGCTCAAGCTGCAGGCCTCGATCCAGGGCGACAGCGTACGCGTTACCGGCGCCAAGCGCGATGACCTGCAGGCCGCCATGGCGCTGATCCGCAAGGACATCACCGACGTGCCGCTGTCCTTCGACAACTTCCGCGACTGATTCCGCTCTCTTCCATACAAAAAGCCCCGTGACGCCTTGGCAGCGTCACGGGGCTTTTTTGTCGTGACAGCGATTACTTCTTCTTGCTGCCCAGCTTGCCTTCCTTGCCGGCAAACAGATTGCTGATATTGCTGCGATGGCGCCAGATCAGCAGCAGGCTCATGGCGATGATCGCCAGCAGGATCGGACCCTGCACCGTCCACCAGCCATTGGTACCGGCCATGTAGAGCATCGGCGAGGCCAGTGCCGCCACCAGTGCCGCCAGAGAAGAATAGCGGAACACCAGCGCCACCAGGATCCAGATCGCCAGCAGGCCCAGCCCCAGCATCGGCTCAAAGGCCAGCATCACGCCGGCGGCGGTCGCCACGCCCTTGCCGCCCTTGAAACGGAAGAAGATCGGGTAGAGATGGCCGAGGAAGGCCGCCAGGCCGACCAGTGCCACGTCGGTGCCGTCCAGGCCCCATTGCGCACCGAAACGGCTCACGATGAACACCGGCAGCCAGCCCTTGAAGCCGTCGAGCAGCAGCGTCAGCGCCGCCGCCTTGCGGTTGCCGCTGCGCAGCACGTTGGTGGCGCCAGGGTTGCCGCTGCCATAACTGCGCGGATCATTCAGCCCCATCGCCTTGCTGACGAGTACGGCAAAGCTCAGGGAACCGATCAGGTAGGCCAGCACAATCGCCAGCACGCTTGCAAGATTCATGGGTCTTCCTTGTAGGTGGATGCAGGGCTCTATTCTGCCAAAGCACAGTCGACTGGCGTGGCCTGCAGCAGATCCACGCACACCTGCGGGTCGATGCCAAGCAGATAGCCACGCCGGCCACCGTTGATCAGGATGCGCGGCAGCTCCAGGATGCTGCGCTCGATATACACCGGCATGCTGCGTCGCGTGCCAAACGGCGAGGTGCCGCCCACCAGATAGCCGGTATGCCGCTGCGCGACCTCCACCGCGCACGGCTCCACCTGCTTGGCACCGATCTGGCGCGCCAGCTGCTTGGTAGAAACGCTGCGATTGCCATGCATCAGGATCACCAGCGGATGCTTGTCCTGATCCTGCATGATCAGCGTCTTGACGACACTGATCGGATCGGCCTGCAGCACCTCGGCACTGTGGCGCGCACCGCCATGCGGCACCCAGTCATACATGTGCTCTTCAAAGGCGATGCCATGGCGACGCAGGAGCTGCGTGGCGGGGGTTTCACTGACGTGGGATTTCTTGGCCATCAATACAGGTTTTGGACGGAGTCACGGACAAGGCTGTTTGTAACAGATTCTAGGGGACCAGAGGCAAGCTGCTTGACGTCTGGCTGACGACAGTCGGCAAAAAGCGCTGCCGCAGGAAGTCCGGCAAAGTGCCAAGTAATGCGCACAAGATACAAACAATTACGGTGAGCATCGGTGCTTTCCTACATCTGGACCTGTAACAGCTGCCTAGAATCGAGTCGTTGCCAAGCCATGGCAATTCTTATCAAGGAGATTTGAACATGAAGAAGACGCTTGCTTCCCTGACCGTTGCCGCTACCGCTGCTGGCCTGCTGGCTGGCTGTGCCGCTGACGGCACCAGCACCATGACCAACACCCAGCGCAATACCGCCATCGGTACTGCCGTGGGCGCTCTGGCTGGCGCTGCCATCGGTCACCACCAGGACGGCACCGATACCCTGAAGGGCGCACTGATTGGTGCAGCCGTGGGCGGTACCGGTACCTACCTGTGGTCCAACCACATGGAAAAGCAGAAGCAGCAGATGCAGGCTGCCACTGCCGGCACTCCGGTTCAGGTCACCCAGACCGCAGACAACCGTCTGAAGATCAACGTGCCGGCTGACGCTGGCTTCGCGACCAGCTCTGCCACCCTGAACGCCAATATGTACCCGGTGCTGAACACCCTGGCCACCACGCTGAACCAGAACCCGGTGACCACCGTGAGCATCGTTGGCCACACCGACAGCACCGGCTCTGACGCCATCAACAACCCGCTGTCGCTGAACCGCGCCAACGCTGCCAAGAACTACCTGGTCAGCCGTGGCGTGGCGTCCAACCGCATCATGACCTCCGGCGCTGGTTCTACCCAGCCGGTGGCCAGCAACGCTACGGTTGACGGCCGCGCCCAGAACCGCCGCGTGGAAATCTACGTGGCTGAAGCCGCCCGCTGATCGCCCTGCCCGGCTCACCGGGCATGACCTCAGTCTGAAAGCCACCTTCGGGTGGCTTTCTGCATTTCCGGCCACCACACTGCGCTACCATCTAGCCCGTGACTACCTCTGCCTATACCCCTCTGCGCCCGTCCCTGCCCAGCAGCCAGCGCGTCCGCGATCTGGATTACCACCTGCTGCACTGGGGCCAGCCTGCCGCTGACCGCCCCTTGCTGGTACTGCTGCACGGCTGGATGGATGTGGCCGCCTCCTACCAGTTCCTGGTCGATGCCTTGCCTGCCAGCTACGCTGCTGCTGCCGCCGACTGGCGCGGCTTTGGCGGCACGCCAGTGCCACCGGGTACCGACCATTTCGTCTTTGCGGATTACCTGCTGGACCTGGACTACCTGCTGGAGCAGCTATCACCTGAGCAGCCAGTGGACCTGATCGGCCACAGCATGGGCGCCAATATCGCGCTGCAATACGCCGGCCTGCGCCCGCAGCGCATCCGCAAGCTGGTGAACCTGGAAGGCTTCGGCCTGCCCGCCACGCAGCCAGAGCAGGCGCCACAGCGCCTGATTGACTGGATGGATCATGTGCGCAAGCTGCGCCAGGGCGAGCTGCAGCTGCGCAGCTATCCGGATCTGGCCAGCGTGGCGCGCCGCCTGCAAAAGAACAACCCGCGCCTGCCCGATGACAAGGCGCTCTGGCTGGCCTCGCACTGGGCACAGCAGGCCGATGACGGTCGCTGGCATATCCGCGCCCATCCCGCGCACAAGGCACCGGGCTCGCAGCTCTACCATGCCGATGAAGCCGCCGCCGTGCTGCGCCGCATCACGGCCCCGACCCTGTGCATCACCGCCAGCGACGACAGCCTGGCCTCCTTCTGGGGCGATCGCTACACGTTTGCCGACTACCAGCAGCGCATGCAGGAGATTCCCGATGTACGCCACGCTGTCGTGCAGGACGCCGGCCACATGCTGCACCACGACCAGCCGGCTGCGCTGGCCCCCCTGATCGATGCCTTTCTGCAGGAGTAATGCACTGCCATGACGCCCATCACCTTTCTCTGGCATGACTACGAAACCTTCGGCATCGATGCACGCAAGGACCGCCCGGCCCAGTTCGCCGCTATCCGCACCGACGCCGAGCTGAATCCGATTGGCGAGCCGATCAACATCCTGTGCCAGCCGGCGCCTGACTACCTGCCCGACCCGGCCTCCTGCCTGATCACCGGCATCACGCCGCAGCAATGCCTGGAGCAGGGCCTGCCCGAAGTGCAGTTCGCGCAGCGCATCCATGCCGAGCTGTCCCAGCCTGGCACCATCGGCGTCGGCTACAACACGATCCGTTTTGACGACGAATTCACCCGCTTCCTGTTCTGGCGCAACCTGATCGATCCCTATGGCCGCGAATGGCAGAACGGCTGCAGCCGCTGGGACCTGCTCGATGTGGTGCGCATGACCTGGGCACTGCGCCCGCAAGGCATCCAGTGGCCGGAAGTGGATGGCAAGCCCAGCTTTCGCCTGGAAAACCTGACCGCTGCCAACGGCCTGGAGCACACCGCCGCGCACGATGCCCTGTCCGACGTACGTGCCACCATCGCGCTGGCCAGGCTGCTGCGCGAGCGCCAGCCCAAGCTGTTCGATTTCGCCCTGCGCCTGCGCAGCAAGCACGCCGTTGCCGAAGAACTCGGCTTCCCCGCCACGCAGCAACAGGCACGCCCGTTCCTGCACGTCAGCGGCATGATCCCGACCGAATACGGCTGCACCGCACTGATGTGGCCGCTGTGCAACCACCCGACCAACCGCAACGAGATCCTGGCCTGGGACCTGCGCCACGATCCGTCCGAACTGGCCGCGCTGGACGCTGACACCATCCGGCTGCGCCTATTCAGCCGTCGCGATGCCCTTCCCGAAGGCGTGCAGCGCCTGCCGATCAGCAGCATCCAGCTGAACCGCTCGCCCATGGTGGTACGCAGCTGGGGCGCGCTGTCCGACGAGCGCGCCGCCCAGTGGCAGATCGACAAGGAGCGCAGCCTGCAACACGCCGTCATCGCGCGTGACCTGCCCGACATGAGCGCAATCTGGGAACAGGTGCTGCAACGGCCGACCAGCAACGAATCAGTCGATGTCGATGCCGACCTGTACGGCGGTTTTCTCGGCGATGGCGACCGCCGCAAGCTCGAACAGCTACGCATCCTGCCTCCGACCCAGCTGGCGCAGGACCGCAGCCGCTTCCAGGACGAGCGGCTGGCCGAACTGCTGTTTCGCTACCGCGCGCGCAACTATCCGGACAGTCTGACGCCGGAAGAACAGGCGCAATGGCAGGAACACTGTGCCGCCCGCCTGCTCGACGGCCAGGATGGGGCCCGCTCCATCGACCAGCTGCTGGCCGAACTGGATCAGCTGCAGGAGCAGGACCTGGACGCACGTGGCGAAGCCATCCTGATGGCGCTGCACGACTACGCCGAACAGGTCGCCTCGTTCGACTGATTGACCGCCCCAATGACAAGAGCCGCTGCACTTGCGTACAGCGGCTCTTGCTATTCAGGCGAATGTGAAATTACATGCGCTCGAACACGGCAGCAATACCCTGACCGCCACCGATACACATGGTGACCAGCGCGTAGCGGCCGCCCGTGCGGTGCAGTTCGTGAATCGCCTTCACCGTGATCACGGCACCGGTCGCACCGATCGGGTGCCCCAGGGAAATGCCGGAACCGTTCGGGTTAACCTTGGCCGGATCAGCGTTCAGGCCGCGCGTCACTGCGCAAGCCTGGGCCGCAAATGCCTCGTTCGCCTCGATCACGTCCATGTCGTTGATGGTCAGACCCAGCTTCTTCAGCACCAGGTTGGATGCCGGCACCGGGCCGATACCCATGATGCGCGGCTCCACGCCGGCGTGGGCGTAACCGACCAGACGGGCCAGCGGCTTGGCGCCACGGGCCTTGGCGGCTTCGCTGTCCATCAGCACCACGGCAGCAGCCGCGTCGTTGATGCCGGAAGCGTTAGCAGCGGTCACGGTGCCGTTCTCCTTCACGAACACCGGCTTCATCTTCTGGAAGTCCTCGATCGTGGCGCCGGTGCGGAAGTGCTCGTCCTTCTCGAACACCACGTCGCCCTTGCGGCCCTTGATCGTAACCGGCACGATCTGGTCCTTGAAGCGGCCTTCGGCCCAGGCCTTCTCGGCACGGTGGTGGCTTTCCAGCGCCAGTGCGTCCTGGTCTTCACGCGTGATGTTGAACTCCTTGGCCACGTTCTCGGCCGTCACACCCATGTGGATGCTCTGGAACGGATCGTTCAGGGCACCGACCATCATGTCGACCATCTTGGTGTCACCCATGCGGGCACCCCAGCGGGTAGCCAGGGCAGCGTACGGAGCGCGGCTCATGTTTTCGGCACCCGCGCCAATGGCCACATCGCAGTCACCCAGCAGGATGGACTGGCTGGCAGACACGATCGCCTGCAGGCCGGAACCGCACAGGCGGTTGACGTTGAAGGCCGGGGTTTCGATCGGGCAGCCACCGTTGACGGTTGCCACGCGGGACAGGTACA
>JAAYCV010000007.1 GCA_012729605.1 Ramlibacter sp.
GTCGTGGTGACGGAAACCCCCGCCATCCTGTGCTACCTGGCCGATCTCCATCCCCAGGCGCAGCTGGCCCCGGCCGTGGGCGATCCGGCACGCGGCAGCTACTACCGCTGGCTGTTTTTTGTCGCCGGCCCGATGGAAGCCGTTGTCACCGGCAAGGCGCTCGGCCTGCTGGCGCCACCGGACAAGGCCGGCATGCTCGGCTATGGCAGCTATGACGATGTGCTGCGCAACGTGGCCACGGCGCTGGCAGCCCTGTCCCCGGTCTCACCCTACCTGTGCGGCACGCAGTTCAGCGCCGCCGACCTGTACCTGGCCTCGCAGCTGATGTGGGGCATGCAGTTTGGCACCATCGAGCGCCAGGGCCTGTTCGAGGATTACGTGGCGCGCTGCACGGCGCGGCCGGCGTTTTCCCGCGCCTCGCTGATCGATGAGGCGGCGCTGGCCGAGATCAAGGGCAGTAGCCACGACGTCTGAACGCCTCACACGCAAAGGTTGCACCCTTGACCAAACAAGGTTGCACCTTTCGCGTTGAATCACGGGTTAACCCCAGATACATCCGCTCACCCATTCCCGTACCATCGCTCCACGCCAAAAACCGGCCACGGCCGGTTGCCAACCCCAAAGCACTGGAGCTGATTCCCGATGAGTACAACCGTAGGCATCAAGGTCGATGACACCTTGCGCGAGCGGATTCGCGTTGCCGCACAAGGACTTGGACGCACCCCGCACTGGCTGATCAAGCAGGCCGTGGTGCAGTATGTCGATGCGCTGGAACGTGGCGCCACCACCATCCGCATTCCCACCCCCGAAGACGGTAGCACCGACTGGAGCGGGGTTGCACCCGAGCACGACACCGAGGTGCAACCCTTCCTCGAATTCGCCCAGGGCATCCTGCCGCAGACCGAGTTGCGCGCGGCCATCACCGCCGCCTGGCACCGGCCCGAGCCCGAGTGCCTGCCAATGCTGCTGCCACTGGCCCGCAGCACCGACCGCGAACAGGCCGATGCCATCCGCACACTGGCCAGCCGGCTGGTGCAGGGGCTGCGCGATGCGCCGGTCGCCAGTGGCGTGGCCGCGCTGGTGCAGGAGTTTTCGCTGTCCAGTCAGGAAGGCGTGGCGCTGATGTGCCTGGCCGAGGCGCTGCTGCGCATCCCGGACAAGGCCACGCGTGATGCGCTGATCCGCGACAAGATCAGCCACGGCGACTGGCGTACCCATGTCGGCCGTTCACCTTCGCTATTCGTCAATGCCGCGGCCTGGGGCCTGGTGATCACCGGCAAGCTGACCTCGACGTCGAGCGAAAAATCGCTGTCATCGGCATTGACGCGCGTGATCGGCAAGGGTGGAGAACCGGTGATCCGCCAGGGCGTGCACCGCGCCATGAAGCTGATGGGCGAGCAGTTCGTGACCGGCCAGGACATTGCCGAGGCGCTGGCCAACAGCCGTGCGTTCGAGAAAAAAGGCTTCCGCTACAGCTACGACATGCTGGGCGAAGCCGCCGCCACCGAGGCCGATGCGCTGCGCTACCTGCAATCCTACGAGCAGGCGATCCATGCGATTGGCGCCGCATCTGCCGGCCGCGGGATTTTTGAAGGGCCTGGCATCTCGATCAAGCTGTCGGCGCTGCACCCGCGTTACAGCCGCGCGCAGTACGAGCGCGTCATGGGCGAGCTGCTGCCACGCCTGCTGCACCTGGCCGAGCTGGCGCGCCACTACGACATCGGCATGAATATCGATGCCGAAGAGGCGGATCGGCTGGAGCTGTCGCTGGACCTGCTGGAGGCGCTGTGCATGGCGCCCTCGCTCAAGGGCTGGAATGGCATCGGCTTTGTCGTGCAGGCCTACCAGAAGCGTTGTCCGCAGGTCATCGATGCGCTGATCGACCTGGCCCGCCGCAGTCGCCGCCGCCTGATGGTGCGCCTGGTCAAGGGTGCCTACTGGGACAGCGAGATCAAGCGCGCCCAGCTCGACGGCCTGGCCGGCTACCCGGTGTACACGCGCAAGGTGCACACCGATGTCAGCTACCTGGCCTGCGCGCGCAAGCTGCTGTCGGCCACCGACGCCATCTACCCGCAGTTTGCCACCCACAATGCGCAGACCGTGGCCAGCATCTACCACATGGCCGGCGGCAACTACTACAGCGGCCAGTACGAGTTCCAGTGCCTGCACGGCATGGGCGAACCGCTTTACGAGCAGGTTACCGGCAGCACCGCCAGCGGCAAGCTGGCGCGCCCCTGCCGCATCTACGCCCCGGTCGGCAACCACGAAACCCTGCTCGCCTACCTGGTGCGCCGCCTGCTGGAGAACGGTGCCAACACCTCCTTCGTCAACCGCATTGGCGATGACAGCGTGCCGATCAGCGAGCTGGTCACCGATCCGGTGCAGGAGGTGGAGCAGCTGGCGCGCGAGGAAGGCGTGCTGGGTGCCCCGCACCCGCGCATCCCGCTGCCAGGCGCGCTGTTTGCCGCGCTGGGCGAGCAGTCCCGCGCCAATTCGCAGGGCCTGAACCTGGCCCACGAACAGCAGCTGGCCTCACTGGCAGCCGCGTTGCTGCACAGCACGCGCAGCGCCTATCTGGCCGCACCGCCCGGCGTGGTACTGCCCGCCAGCCCCGCCGCCGAAGCCGGCTGGCAGCCGGTGCGCAACCCGGCCGAACTGCACGATATCGTCGGCCATGTGCGTGAAGCCACGGCCGAGGAAGCCACCGCCGCCGTCGTGCGCGCCGCGCGCACGGCACCGATCTGGGCCGGCACGCCGCCGGCCAGCCGTGCCGACATGCTGCAGCGCGCCGCCGACCTGCTGGAACAGCGCAGCCAGTCACTGCTTGGCCTGATCATGCGCGAAGCCGGCAAGACCCTGCCGAATGCCATCGCCGAAGTGCGCGAGGCAGTGGATTTCTTGCGCTATTACGCCAGCCAGGTAGCCGCCGAGTTTGACAACGCCAGCCAGCGCCCGTTGGGCGTGGTGCTGGCCATCAGCCCGTGGAACTTCCCGCTGGCGATCTTCTGCGGCCAGGTGGCCGCCGCGCTGGCCGCCGGCAACGCCGTGCTGGCCAAGCCGGCCGAACAGACGCCTCTGACGGCTGCCGCCATGGTCGGCCTGCTGCACGAGGCCGGCATTCCACAGGACGCGCTGCAGCTGCTGCCCGGCCAGGGCGAGAGCGTGGGTGCCACGCTGGTGGCGCATCCGCAGGTCAACGGCGTGATGTTCACCGGTTCGACCGAGGTGGCGCAGCACATTGCGCGCACGCTGGCCCAACGCCTGAGCCCGGAAGGCCATCCGATTCCGCTGATCGCCGAAACCGGCGGCCAGAACGCGCTGGTGGTCGACTCCTCGGCGCTGGCCGAACAGGTGGTGGCCGATGTGCTGGCCTCGGCCTTCGACTCGGCCGGCCAGCGCTGTTCGGCGCTGCGCCTGCTGTGCATCCAGGAAGACGTCGCCGATCGCACGCTGACGATGCTGAAACAGGCGCTGGAACTGGCCACGCTGGGCAACCCGGACCGCCTGTCCACCGATATCGGCCCGGTGATCGATGCCGAGGCACGCGCCGCCATCGAAGCCCATATCGAGCGCATGGGCGCCGAAGGCATGCCGGTGACACGCGCTGCACGCCAGGACGGCACGCTCAACGGCCACTATGTCGTGCCGGCCATGATCGAGATCGATCAGGCGAGCCGCCTCCAGCGCGAGGTGTTCGGCCCGGTGCTCCACGTGCTGCGCTACCGCCGCGCCGAGCTGGACCAGCTGATCGACCAGATCAACGCCACCGGCTACGGCCTGACCTTTGGCGTGCACAGCCGCATCGATGAAACCATCGAGCACCTGCGCGAGCGCATCCACGCCGGCAACCTGTATGTCAACCGCAACGTGATCGGCGCGGTCGTTGGCGTGCAGCCGTTTGGCGGCATGGGCCTGTCGGGTACCGGCCCCAAGGCCGGCGGCCCGCTCTACCTGTATCGCCTGGTGCAGGCAGAACCGGGTGCCGCGCTGCGCGCCCTGCCCGCTGCCCCGCAAGCCAAAGCCACAACACCCAGCCCGCTGGCCGCGCTGCGCGCCCTGCTGGCTGAGGGCCAGCCGGAGCTGCTCGACAGCTGGCTTGCGCCCACCGCCCTGGCCCAATGCGACAGCCTGCTGGCCACGGCACGCCCGCAGCTTGACCTGCTGCTGCCCGGCCCGACCGGCGAGTCGAACCGCTACCGCCTGCTGCCGCGCGGCCCGGTCTGGCTCTTGCCCGCCACGCCGCTGGGGCTGATCGTGCAACTGGCCACCGTGCTGGCAGCCGGCAGCGAAGGCCGGCTGGTGCTACCCGCCGACAGTGCCTGCCAGTCACTCTGGAGCCAACTGCAGCCGCTGCTGGATCCGGCCAACCCGATCCAGCTGGCCGATGCCGCCACGCTACAGGACGCGCAACAAGCAGCCGCCGCCGTGCTGTTCGAAGGCGATGGCGATGCGCTGCAGGCGCTGGCCGTACAACTGGCGGCGCGCAGCGGCCCAATCGTGCTGCTGGACAACCGCACCAGCCACGATCTGGAAGCCGGTCTCGGCTACAACCTGTCGCTGCTGGTGCACGAGCAGAGCATCAGCACCAACACCGCCGCCGCCGGCGGCAACGCACAACTCATGACCATGGCCTGAGGCGCCACCGCCACTCGCCGTACACTCTCCGACCACGATAACGACACCAAGGGAAATCATGCAATTCAACTGGAGCGACCCCACTGCCATCATGTTTGGCATCTACCTGCTGGCCATGCTGGGCATTGGCTGGCTGGGCTATTTCAGCACCAAGAACCTGTCCGACTACATCCTGGGCGGCCGCAGCCTGGGCAGTTTTGTCACCGCGCTGTCGGCCGGTGCTTCCGACATGAGCGGCTGGCTGCTGATGGGCCTGCCGGGCGCGGTCTACCTGTCCGGCCTGTCCGAATCCTGGATCGCCATCGGCCTGATCATCGGCGCCTACCTGAACTGGCGCTATGTGGCCGGCCGCCTGCGCCTCTATACCGAGCGCGCCGGCAACGCACTGACGCTGCCGGACTACCTGTCCAACCGCTTTGAAGACAAGTCCAACGTGCTGCGCATCGTCACGGCGCTGGTGATCCTGGTGTTCTTCACGCTGTACTGCGCCTCCGGCGTGGTAGCCGGTGCGCGCCTGTTCGAGAACATGTTCGGCATGCCTTACGCCACTGCACTGTGGGTGGGTGCGCTGTGCACCATCGCCTATGTGTTCATTGGCGGTTTCCTGGCGGTAAGCTGGACCGATACCA
>JAAYCV010000237.1 GCA_012729605.1 Ramlibacter sp.
ACGATAAAAAACTGCGCTACAATAGCGCTTTGCTGGAGACGTGACCGAGAGGCCGAAGGTGCTCCCCTGCTAAGGGAGTATGGGGTTTATAGCTCCATCAAGGGTTCGAATCCCTTCGTCTCCGCCAATTCATGAATGCACCGTGTTTCACGGTGCATTTTTTTTGCCCAAATACCCGCCACTGCTGGTGTTTTCCGTGCATACTGTACGCAATCACAGTTGCAGGGTGTTCCATCCTGTTCCAATTTTTTGTTGGTTTTTATGATGGTGGGCTATGCCAAAGCAGGTGCTGGCAATGTCTGCCGTGGCAGTGGCTCGCATCAAGACGCCAGGCATGCACGCTGTGGGCGGTGCTCCTGGGCTGTATCTGCTGGTCACAGCCAATGGCGGCAGGCGCTGGGTGTACAGGGTAATGCAAAACGGCAAACGCAGCGATATGGGCCTGGGACCGTTCCCCGAGGTGTCGCTGGCTGATGCGCGTGAGCAGGTGATGGCTATGCGGATCCAGCAGCGTGCCGGCGTGGACGTGGCACAGGAGCGCCGGGAAAGCAAGCGCCGGGCCCGGGCGGCACTGGCTGCCGGCGAGCTGCCTGGCCAAGCCAAGCGCATTCCGCTGTTCAGCGAGTACGCGGACGCGTGGATCAATCTCAACAAGAAACGCTGGAAGAACGACAAGCATCAGCAGCAGTGGACAAATACGCTCACGACCTACGCCTACCCGAAGATCGGCAAAGTGCCGGTGGATCTGATCGAGACGGCGCACATTCTGGCCGTGCTGGAGCCGATTTGGCTGGAGATCACCGAGACAGCGCGGCGCGTCATGCAGCGCATCAAGCGCATCCTGGACGCGGCAACGGTGGAGCGGCTGCGCTCTGGCCCGAACCCTGCCCGCTGGACCGATCACCTTGAAAACATTTTGCCGGCACCGACCGAAATCGCACCGGTGGAGCATCATCCATCAATGCCGTACCAGCAGCTGCCCGATTTCGTGGCCGGCCTGGCCACTCGGCGCGGCTACAGCAACCAGGGGCTGCTGTACCTGATCCTGACTGCCGCGCGGACGCAGGAAGTGCTGATGATGGAACGCGCAGAAGTGGACTTGTCAGATGCCGTGTGGGAAGTGCCGGCCGACAGCATGAAGATGGGACGCGTGCATTACGTGCCGTTGGTGTGGCAGGCCATCGCGCTGCTCCAGGCCGTACGGCCCGTGGCTGGTAGCGCGTTGATGTTTCCGGGGAAGCGGGGAGCACAGATGTCAAACGATACGCTGATGAATGCGCTCAAGAAAGCCGGCGGTACCGGCTACACGGTGCACGGCATGCGTGCCACATTCATGACCTGGGCGGCCAGCAAATCCGAGCACACGATGGACGTGGCCGACATGGCGCTCAGTCACAAGGTCAAGGGAAAAGTGCGGCAGGCCTACATGCGCGGCGACTTGTTCGAGCGTCGCCGCGTGCTCATGCAAGAGTGGGCAGACTACTGTCTCAGCCGTGTGCCTGGGCATGTCGAGTGGCTAAAGCCGCCCGAATCTGGCCAGCCGTCCAGCCCTTGATGCCGCCGTCCTCGATGGCTGGCGGGAACTGTTTGGCGCGGATCCTGCGCCAGAGCGTGGTGCGGCTGTAGCCGAACAGCTGCAGCACCAGCTCACGACGCACCAGGGCGTCATCAGGCAGGCTGTGGATGTCGATAGCAGGCGTGATCTTGGCGCTACGACGCGCAACGCCGGTGGTGTTCAGCAGGGCGCTCATGTCTTGACACTTCCTTTGTAATTCTTGGTGACGTCGTAGGGCTCAGGCTTCGGCATTTCCGGGCCGATTCGCGCAGGGCACAGCAACTGGCCGGCTTGGTCCCGCTTGAAGCCTGGCGGCTTCATCGTTGGCGGCTCGGTGCCGTTCTGCAGCTCGCATTGCCGGCAGGGCGGCAGCAGCGGATTCTGGTTGTTGTAACTGCGCCAGTAGGGCCAGCTGGTTCGGGCACCTGGGCAGCGGGGTGGGGCGATGCTGCTCATGCCTCATCCTCCCCAGTCTCGACCCACTCATCAGCAGCGCCCCAGCCCGGCAGCCAGCGGGCGATGTCCGGGCCGTAGCGGTATTCCTGATCCTGGGCGATGCGCTCGGCCGCGTTGTCGGCCTCGGCATAGTCGTAGCGGTGGATGCTGATCAGGCGATTAGCGCAGCTGCTCAGCCAGTCGTCACGGCGCTTGTTGTTCGTCGTCATACGCCTCCCTTCGCCGCCAGTTCCAGCCGCGCTTGCACCCAGCGTTCGGCCTTGGCCAGCTGGTCGTTGTTGATCTGATCCAGCAGTTGGCCGTGCATGTCGAGCACGACGCGCACGTGCTGCAGGCTGGCGCCATCAAACCGCAGCGTGCCGTGCTGGCGATATCGTTGTTTCATCAGGCGCATGGCCGTGGCGGCGTGGTTCACGTCATCGATGCCGGCGGCCGCTTCCTGGCGGTCTTCGATGTAGGCGCAGAGCCCGCCGGTGAGCTGCACCAGCTCGTTGATGTCATCAAAGTCCTGTGGCTGCGCGGTACCGGTGCGCAGGCGCTCCAGCGCTGCCGTGGCAGCCTCGTGCCGGCGGATCTGCTCGGCCACGCTCACGTCCTGGCCCTGGCTAGTAATGCGCTGGAATGTCCGCGCTCCGAGTGTGCGGTAGACTGCACGCCGGATCTGGGCATCACGGCGCTGGGCGGCTGTCATCTGACGCGCCCTGGGCTTAGTCTTGCGCATCGATCACCTCCAGTTCGCTCACGTGGAAACCGATATCGGCCGGCGCATTCTTTGCCGCGTCGTAAATGTTGACAAAGACAGCCTCGGGGCCGTTGGGGCGATGAAGGACGAAGCCGGTGTGGCCAACCCACTGCTTCTGTTTGGGGCCGCGTGCAGTCGGCAGAACGCGCACTGTCTTGCCCAGCAGAGCGGCGACCGCCGGCGGGATCTTGCTACTCTGTTGCTCGGCATCCTGCGCCTGCGCGCCAGCGTCAGGCGTGTCAGCAGGGGGCGCAACGGTCCTGCGCTTCTTGTGGGTAATGGACACCCCCGGAGCCTGCGCAGCGCCAGCTGCGACTGGCTCCGGCTCGTCTTCCTGCGCGGCCGTGGCCGCGCCTGATTCGACTCCCTCGACAGCTTGCAGGGCGGCCGCAATGCCAGCAGCGGCCGCTTCCTTGCTCAGCGCAGGCGCATCAGCAGCAGCGCCGGCCGGCGCAGCGGGGCGGTTTTTGCCCCGGCCATTCTGGGCTTTGCCCCCCTTGCCACCTCGCGTAGCGCGCGCAGCGGGGCTTTGGAGTAGGGAGCCTTCCGGGGCTTCAGGTTTGATGGATTCGGCGGCCTGTTTCGCGGTTTTGGCCGCGGCCTTTTCCATTTTTTCGGCGCGCAGATTAGCTTGCACCTGCGCCTTGACGAATTCAATGTCCACGCCGCAGGCCTGGGCCATTTCCAACAGCAGCGGGTTGCGCGGTGCGTTGGGGTTGGTCTGGTAGTACCAGGGCGAGTAGGCCGCATCGCGTTGTGCCAGGACCAGGCCGGCCAGCAACAGGGGCGGTGCGCCCGTCTTGGCTGCGTCCAGCAGGGCTTCCCGGGGCTTGATGCCGCCGGTGTCCATGGCCAGCATCTTCACCAGTTTCTTGGCGTCATCCCCGTTGAGCGTGTTCACGATGTACGCCGTCGCCGCACGTGCGGCCGTGTGCAGGGCATCCACGCGCAAGTTGTTCTGTGCGTATTGCGTGTTGATATCGGCCGCGATCAGTTCTAGCACGCGGTTGCGCCAGCCTTCCTCGTAGGCTTTTTCCTCGGCGGCCTGGTCTTCCTCTTTTTGCTTGCGCTTCAGCCGCTTCTGGTCCTTCTCGAATTGCTCCCTGGCTTCGGCATCGCCGGCGACCTTTATCAGCTCGTTGGCCTGCTCAGTCGTGACGACTGCGATCAGCTCGTTATCGTGCGGGCTGACAATCATCGTCGGCGTGATGCCGGTGCTCTCCAGTGCATCGCCCACGATACTGCGCAGTGTCTTGCCGTGCACCGGACTGTCGAACTTTTCATCCAGCCGCAGAAATCCTTCCACCGCATTGGTGCCGTAGCGGTGCGGCATCAGCGCCTTGGCTTCCTTGCCATCGATGATCTTGTAGCCGCGATCCTGCGCCTGCTTCCGCAGCTTCACAGCCAGCGCTTCTTCCTTGGCTTCGTAACAAGGTGGGTTGGTGCAGATGTCTGCACTGCCGGCATCGCTGAATAGATCCGGGTTGGCGCCGGTGCGGTGCGGGCACAGCTTGCAGGACCCGGCAGCCGGCAGCAGTTCGGCATCCCTGACGTCAAATTTGGCGTGTTCCAGCCGTTTCATAAACTGGTACCGGACATGCTCCTGCACCTCCCGAGCGCTGGGTCGGTCGCCGTGCCAGTCGGGCTTGGTGGCGAATTCCAGCGCCTCCAGCTGCAGCTGCTCGTTCGGGATTCGCGCGATCGGCAGCGCACTGCTGAAATCCAGCTTGCCTTCGCGCAATGCATCGCGGCCGGCCTGGCACAAGTCGAGGATCTTCAGGCGGCTGAACACGTAGCTGCGGCTCTTGCCGATCTTGTGGCCGATCTCTTCGGCGTTGATGCCCTGGCTGTCCATGAGTGCCTGGTAGCCCTCGGCTTCCTCCAGCTCGGTCACGTCTTCGCGCTGCAGGTTCTCGATCACCTGGGCTTCCAGCGCCTGGGCATCCGTCATGTGGCGGATCATGGCTGGAATATCGGCCACACCGGCCAGCTGGCAGGCACGCCAGCGGCGTTCGCCGGCCACCAGTTCGTATTCGGGTGCCGTGCGCTTTTGGGCGCGTGCAGTCTGCAGCGTGTCTTCCAGGCGGTGCGGCGGCAGGGGGCGGATCAGCACCGGCTGATGTACGCCGCTGGCCTTGATGCTGTCGGCCAACTCCTGAAGCTTCTCTGGATCGAATGATTTACGCGGGTTGGTGAGGCTGGGGGCAATGCTCAGTACCGGTACGTGCAGCATCTGGGGGCCGTGGCCGTGCATCTCGATGCCCACGGTAACGGTGTCGTCATGGTCGGTCATTGGGTGCTCCCTCCAGCACGTGGATGTGCTGGGCCTGGGTGAAGGTCAGCTGCAGGTGGACCATGTCCACGTCAGCTTTGATAACGGATCCGCGTTTGTAGCGGCGGGCGGCGGCCTGTGCGCCGGAGTGGCAGTTAAAGCCGAACGATTGCTGGATCAGGGCGGGTCTGGTCTGCCCCTCGATCTCGATCCAGATGTGCAGCGTGGGCACCGTGCGCTGCGTCACGGCGTCAATCGCCGTGCGCACTTCAGCCGGGCGCATGACGCGGCCGGTGATGGTGACCTTGGTGTTGCTCATGGCGTCTTGGCCTTGGCCAGTGCCTGCAGGGCGGGTATCAGGTTGGGGATGATGCCCGACCAGGCTTCCAGCATGCGTGAGCAGTCGGCAGCCGGATCGCCTGTCATGTCGCGCCGCTGCTGCGCCTGAATGTTGCGCAGGTCGGTGTCATCTGCGGTAGGTGTCTTCTGTCCCCGCTCCAGCTGTTCCAGCGTGCTGATCAGGCGGTCGAGCTTGGCGCGGGCTTCACGCAGGCGCTCCAGGCCTGCAACAGATGTGTGCGCGCCGACTGTCTCGATGATGCTGGCTGCCAGGAATGGCAGGTATTGGTCTGTCTGCAGCGTGCATCCCACTAAAAATGTGTGCTTACTGCTCATGCTGCACGCCCTCCGCCAGTCCGGCAGCGGCTTTGCCGCGCTCGATGTCTTCCGGTTCCCAGCGGTCTGGCTGCAGCTCTGCCAGCACATCGATGGCGCAGGCCAGCTGCGTCTTGGCGTCCAGGTGGCCGCACACGCGGTCAATTGCGGCCTGCATGGCCTCGGTCTGCTGGGCGGCGGCTTCCACGTCCATGGCCTCGGCGTGAGCATCGGGGCCGTGGTCGAGGGCGGTGCATGCGCCTGCAGCCACGGTCAGCAGTAGGGCGGCAATCCAGTTGAGGTGTTTCATGCCGGCACCTCGTCGCTCAGCTGCTCGACTTCGTGCACACGTCTGCCGGTCGTGTGCTGGGCGCTCTTGCGCGCCCATTCGGCGTTCGGCGCTTTCAGGCGCACGGCTTTGAGCATGCCGGCGCTGGCGGCAGCTTCGACTTGATCATCCGGCAGCGTGTCCGGAATGAGGGTGCAGCGGTAGCTGCGAAGCGGGGTGATGTTGTGCATGAGTGCTCCTGTGGGTGGGAGCAGGCGGCATGCCTGGCTCCATCGACAAGCCACGGATGCTGCTGTCGATGGGTTCATTCTGACAGAAAATCTATCTTAAGCAAGAAAAACTATCAAATACTTCGGTTTTTTTATGGAACCCCCTGTGTTTAGGCATCAAAAAACCGCCTACTGGCGGTTTTGTTGAACTTTGTGAAGGGCCTGGCTAGTACTCGGTGCCTACCCACGCCTTCAGTACTCGGCCGAATACCTCGAAGTCCATGCCTGGTTTGATGTACCAGTCCCGGTAAGCTTTGTTTTCGCTGATGGCAAGGATGCCCTCGCCGGGGATCCGCTGTAGGCGTTTGATGAAGCCCTCGTTCTCAACGCGGAAAAAGTACACGGCATCGAAGGCCACTGACTGCACGCCGACGTCCACAATCAGAGGGTCGCCTGAGTTGTATAGGCCCTTCATGCTGTCACCGAAGCCAGTCACCACGCGCAAGTTTTTGGGGCTACTGCAGTTCGGAACATTGGCGCGCACCCACTCATCCGTTACCTGCCAGCTCCTGATAACACCAGGTTGGTCGCGAAGCACCACGCCATCTCCCATGGCTCCACCAGTCTTGTACTGTTGGATGAGGTACTCCCCCTTCGGCAGTGATTTTGTGCCGTCAGGCTTTCTCCCTGCTATCAATTCGTCGAGAGTAATCCCGATCGCGTCTGCGACGTCAGTGATCTTGTCCAGTTTCGGTGCGGTGCCATTCTCTCTTTCCCACTGCTGGACGGTGGGGCGAGTGTAGCCAAATCGCTTGGCAAACGATTCTTCACTTTCTCCAAGGCGTTCGCGGCCTTCCTTGATGCGCTTGTGAATGGACATTTCAATAGACTACTCGACAGAAATTCTTGCAACGATAGAAAAACTATCTATAATGGTTTTCATGAGCACTGAAAACCAAGCCCTAGAAGCCGCGATTGATCAGGCGGGCGGCATCACGAAGATGGCTGCCGCACTGGGTCTTTCCAGTCACAACGTAGTTGCGCAGTGGCGCAGAAGCGGCGTCCCTGCGAAACATGCGCCTGATATCGAGGCGCTTACAGGAATTCCATGCGAGCAGCTCTGCCCAGGCGTGAACTGGGGCGTGCTGCGATACCCGGCTGTTCCGGGGCAGAGCAATGCCATGCAGGAGGGCGCATAAATGCCGGGCTACCTGCTTCCAGCAGCCAGTAGTGTGATCGAGGCTTGCGCCACCACGCGCCGCATTTCGCCCAGTTGTTCGCTGGCCCTGTCGATCTTGTCCAAGTCTGCCCGCACCGTGTCCAGCTCCCGCAGCGCGGCTTCTGCTGTTGCTACCGGCAAGTGCCGAGCGAGTGCCAACGTGACCAGGTGCAGGCCGTTGAGTCTGCCCATGATGATTTCCAGATTTGCTATTGCTGCTTTCACTCTGATTC
>JAAYCV010000042.1 GCA_012729605.1 Ramlibacter sp.
GGCGGTGCCGCCGGTGCCACCGTGCTGGCGCTGGATCGCCGTACTTCCGGTGCCCAGCTGGAAGACCAGGGCATCGAGACGCGCGGCAGCACCCGCATCAACGACGCGCTGCAGCAGCGTGGCCGTGTCTCCGTCACCAGCTACAACCGCGTCATGCTGATCACCGGTCAGGTGCAGGCCGAGGTAGACCGCGAGCTGATCAACGGCGTTGCCACCGGCGTGCCCAATGTGCGTCGCGTCGTCAACGAAGTCATCGTCAACCCGCCCGCCACCCTGAGCCAGCGTTCGGTCGACAGCATGACCACCACCCGCGTCAAGACCGCGCTGGTCAGCGCCCGCTCGCTCGATGCCAATGCGATCAAGGTCACTACCGAACTCGGTACCGTCTTCCTGATGGGTATCGTCACCCAGGACGAGGCAGACCGTGCGGCTGAAGTGGCGCGCAATGTCGGCGGCGTGCTCAAGGTGGTCAAGGTGTTCGAGATCATCAGCCCGAACCAATTGCAGCCGGTCGGTGGCGGCGTGCCGGTCACCAGCACGCCTCCGGCAGGCATGCAGCCGCAGAACGCCGGCAGCACCACACCCTGAACGGCTGGCTGATTACAGCCAGCGCCGCACGCGCTGGCGATAGCGCCTGAACTCCTCGCCAAAGCGCTGCTCCAGAATGCGCTCCTCCGGCCGGATCTGGAAGCGCTGCAGATAAGCCAGCGCCAGCGGAATGCAGGCAAAGGCCAGCGGGTGCGCCAGCCAGCAGGCCCAGCCCAGCAGCGCCAGTGCCATGCCCAGGTACATCGGATTGCGCGTGTAGCGGTAGATGCCGCCCGTCACCAGCGCCGAGGCCTGCTGGGGCCGCAGCGGGTTGGGCGTAGTCCGTGCCCGCCGAAAGGCTAGCAGGCCGGCCAGTGCCACGCCACCGCCTGCCGCCAGCCAGAGCAGCAGCAGGCCCCAGCGCCAGCTGTCCGGCCAGGACAATTGCCACTGCGGTACGGCACGGGCCAGCAACCACATCAGCAGCGCACAAGCGGCATCGACCACCGGCGGCGGCACACGGAATTCCAGGGGGTGTTGGCGGATTTGCATGTCGCACATGGTACGACTGTCGCGTCCGGCCTGCGCTGCAGTGCGGCACGATGTTGCCCTTGTGCAAAAAACGCACAACAGTGCTTGACCCTGAGAGACTGCTGTGCAACAATACAAGGCTTCGCATCATTTCGGGTGCGATGTTTGTCTGCCCAACTGCAGCGCAGTGCGCAAGCGCGGCGTGAATGACGGGCCCAAGACTGGCTTTGGGGTGTCGTCAATGGGGCGACACAACCAGGTACAAGTTGGGAAATTAAAAATGATCCAAACAGAATCTCGTCTAGAGGTTGCCGACAACACGGGCGCCAAGTCCGTGCTGTGCATCAAGGTGCTGGGTGGTTCCAAGCGCCGCTATGCAAGCGTCGGTGACATTATCAAGGTCAGCGTGAAAGAAGCTGCTCCGCGTGGTCGCGTCAAGAAAGGCGAGATCTACAGCGCAGTGGTCGTCCGTACCGCCAAGGGCATCCGTCGTCCGGATGGCTCCCTGATCAAATTCGATGGCAACGCCGCCGTGTTGCTGAACAGCAAGCTGGAGCCCATCGGCACCCGCATCTTCGGCCCCGTCACGCGTGAACTGCGTGGCGATCGCTTCATGAAGATCGTGTCCCTGGCTCCCGAAGTCCTGTAAGGAGTAGAACGCATGAACAAGATTCGCAAAGGCGATGAGGTCATCGTCCTCGCCGGCAAGGACAAGGGCAAGCGCGGCACCGTGGCGCTGCGCAAGGATGAGTCGTACCTCGTGGTCGACGGCATCAACATGGTCAAGAAGCACGTCAAGCCGAACCCCATGAAGGGCGAGCAGGGCGGCATCGTGGAAAAGGCCATGCCTATCCACCAATCCAACGTGGCCATTTTCAACGCGGACACCGGCAAGGGTGATCGCGTAGGCATCAAGACCCTGGAAGACGGCACCAAGGTGCGCGTGTTCAAGTCCAGCGGCGCAGAAATCAAGGTGGCATAAACATGGCACGTTTGCAAGACCAATTCCGCGACAAGGTCGCCCCCGAACTGATCGAAAAGTTCGGCTACAAGTCCCCGATGCAGGTGCCCCGTATCACCAAGATCACCCTGAACATGGGTGTGGGTGAGGCGGTTGCCGACAAGAAGGTCATGGACAACGCCGTTGCTGACCTGGCCAAGATCGCCGGTCAGAAGCCCGTCGTGACCAAGGCCAAGCGCGCCATCGCCGGTTTCAAGATCCGCGAAGGCCAGCCTCTGGGTTGCATGGTCACCCTGCGTGGCGTGCAGATGTACGAATTCCTGGACCGCTTCATCAACATCGCGCTGCCGCGCGTGCGTGACTTCCGTGGTATCTCCGGCCGTTCCTTTGATGGCCGTGGCAACTACAACGTCGGCGTCAAGGAGCAGATCATCTTCCCGGAAATCGAATACGACAAGGTGGATGCCCTGCGTGGTCTGAACATCAGCATCACCACGACGGCCAAGACCGACGAAGAGTGCAAGGCACTGCTCGCCGGCTTCCGCTTCCCCTTCAAGAACTGAGGTAAGACATGGCTAAAGTTGCACTTATCCAACGTGAGCAGAAGCGCGCCAAGCTGGTCGCCAAGTTTGCCAAGAAGCACGCCGAACTGAAGGCAATCGCCAACGACGTCAGCAAGTCTGACGAAGAGCGCGATGCCGCCCGTCTGGCGCTGCAGAAGCTGCCCCGCAATGCCAACCCGACCCGTCAGCGCAATCGTTGCGAACTGACCGGCCGTCCCCGTGGCACGTTCCGTCAATTTGGTCTTGGCCGCGCCAAGATCCGTGAAATCGCCTTCGCCGGTGGCATCCCCGGCGTCACCAAGGCCAGCTGGTAATCGGCAGGAGAACAAGAATGAGCATGAGTGATCCCATTGCCGATCTGTTGACCCGCATCCGTAACGCACAAATGGTCAACAAGGCCAGCGTCCGCGTGCCGTCTTCCAAGGTGAAGGCAGCCATCGCGCAAGTGCTGCAAGATGAAGGCTACATTGACGGTTTTGAAGTCAAGAACGAAGACGGCAAGCCCGTCCTGGAAATCGCCCTGAAGTACTACGCCGGCCGTCCGGTGATCGAGCGTATCGAGCGCGTCAGCCGTCCTGGCCTGCGCGTGTACAAGGGTAGCAAGACCCTGCCCCAGGTCATGAACGGCCTGGGCGTCGCCATCGTCACTACGCCCAAGGGCGTGATGACCGACCGCAAGGCACGTGCTGCCGGCGTCGGTGGCGAAGTGCTGTGCTACGTGGCGTAATCGAAGCGAGGAGAATACAGAATGTCCCGTGTAGGTAAAATGCCCGTTGAAATCCCCCAGGGCGTCGACGTCGTGATCGGCGAAGACCAGATCAGCGTCAAGGGTTCCGGTGGCCAGCTGGCTACCGCTGCCAACCGCCTGGTGAAAATCGAGAACAAGGACGGCAAGCTGTCCTTCGTTCCCGCAGACGACTCCCGTGAAGCCAATGCCATGTCCGGCACCATGCGTCAGCTGGTGAACAACATGGTGAATGGCGTGAGCAAGGGCTTCGAGAAGAAGCTGTCCCTGATCGGCGTGGGCTACAAGGCCTCCGTCCAGGGCAACAAGCTCAACCTGAACGTCGGTTACTCCCACCCCGTGGTCATGGAAATGCCTGAAGGCATTACCGCCGTCACTCCGACTCCTACCGAAGTCGTGATCAAGGGTGCCAACCGCCAGGTTGTCGGTCAGATCGCCGCTGAAGTGCGTGCTACCCGTCCGCCGGAGCCCTACAAGGGCAAGGGTGTGCGTTACGCCGACGAACGCGTGATCATCAAAGAGACCAAGAAGAAATAAGGAACGGCATCATGTTGAACAAGAAAGCACAACGTATTCGCCGTGCGCGCCAGACCCGTATCCGCATTGCAGCGCAGGGCGTTCCGCGCCTGATGGTGAACCGCACCAACCTGCACATGTATGCTGCCGTGATCTCCGGTTGCGGCACCAAGGTGCTGGCTTCTGCCTCCACTGCCGAAGCCGATATCCGCAAGGAACTGGGCACCGCCGGCAAGGGTGGCAACGTCGCTGCTGCCGCCATGATCGGCAAGCGCATTGCTGAGAAGGCGAAAGCTGCAGGCGTCGAGAAGGTTGCCTTCGATCGCGCAGGCTTTGCCTACCATGGTCGCGTCAAGGCTCTGGCCGACGCAGCCCGTGAAGCTGGCCTGCAGTTCTAAGAGGGATCGAAAATGGCTACAAAAATGCAATCCAAACCGCAAGACGACGCACGCGACGACGGCATGCGCGAGAAGATGATTTCGGTCAACCGCGTGACCAAGGTGGTCAAGGGTGGTCGAATCCTGAGCTTTGCTGCACTGACCGTGGTTGGTGATGGCGACGGTGGCGTCGGCATGGGCAAGGGCAAATCCAAGGAAGTGCCTTCTGCCGTGCAGAAGGCCATGGAAGAAGCTCGTCGCAACCTGGTGAAAGTGTCCCTGAAGAACGGCACCGTGCACCACACCGTGATGGGTCACCACGGCGCAGCCCGCGTGATGGTTTCTCCGGCTCCCAAGGGTACCGGTATCATTGCCGGCGGCCCGATGCGTGCCGTGTTCGAAGTGATGGGTGTGACCGACGTCGTGGCCAAGAGCCATGGCACGTCCAACCCGTACAACATGGTTCGTGCAACCCTGGATGCCCTGCGCAATTCCACGACTCCGGCTGAAGTGGCCGCCAAGCGTGGTCTGAGCGTGGAAGACATCTTCACTGCCTGATGGAGAGAAACATGTCTGACAAGCAAACACTCAAAGTGCAGCTGGTGCGCAGCCCGATCGGCACCAAGCAGTCCCACCGCGACACCGTGCGCGGCCTGGGCCTGCGCAAGCTCAACAGCGTCAGCGAGCTGGAGGATACTCCCGCAGTTCGCGGCATGATCAACAAGATCGCCTATCTGGTGAAAGTTCTGTAAGGACTGACAATGGAACTCAACAACCTCAAACCCGCAGAGGGTTCCAAGCAGGTCAAGCGCCGCGTTGGCCGCGGCATTGGCTCCGGCTTCGGCAAGACTGCTGGTCGTGGTCACAAGGGTCAGAAATCCCGTGCTGGCGGCTACCACAAGGTCGGCTTTGAAGGCGGCCAGATGCCCCTGCAGCGCCGTCTGCCCAAGCGTGGCTTCAAGTCCCATCTGCTGAAGTACAACGCCGAGATCAACCTGACTGAGCTGGATCAACTGGGTCTGGATCAGGTCGACATGCTGGCTCTGAAAGAAGCCGGCCTGGTTGGCCAGCTGATCAAGGTGGTGAAGGTCATCAAGAGTGGTGAACTGACCCGCGCAGTGACGCTGACCGGTATCGGCGCTACCGCCGGTGCCAAGGCTGCCATTGAGGCGGCCGGCGGCAGCGTGGCCTGATTAAGCAAAGCATAGAGAAGGCGCAAAGTGGCGACGAGTCTGTCTAACACGGCCAATGCTCCCAAGTACGGCGACCTGCGTCGTCGTCTGGGCTTCCTGCTGCTGGCTCTGGTGGTCTACCGTATCGGGGCGCATATCCCCGTCCCGGGCATCAATCCCGACCAGCTGCAGCAGCTCTTCAGTGGGC
Source organism: Ramlibacter sp. (assembly GCA_012729605.1). GTDB lineage: Bacteria > Pseudomonadota > Gammaproteobacteria > Burkholderiales > Burkholderiaceae_C > Brachymonas > Brachymonas wangyanguii. Next base: position 5,602 of record JAAYCV010000042.1, read on the forward strand.
AGCAGGGCGGCATCCTGAACCTGTTCAACATGTTCTCGGGTGGTGCCCTCTCGCGTTTCACCGTGTTTGCGATCGGGATCATGCCGTACATTTCGGCATCGATCATCATGCAGCTGATGACCTACGTGGTGCCGACCTTCATGCAACTCAAGAAAGAGGGGCAGGCAGGTCAGCGCAAGATCACGCAGTACACCCGCTACGGCACACTGGCCCTGGCGATCTTCCAGTCCTTCGGTATCGCGATTGCACTGGAAAGCTCTCCTGGCCTGGTGATCGATCCCGGCATGATGTTCCGGTTGACCACCGTGGTCAGCCTGACCGCCGGTACGCTGTTCCTGATGTGGCTGGGTGAGCAGATCACCGAGCGTGGTCTGGGCAACGGCATCTCGATCATCATCTTCGCTGGTATTGCCGCCGGTCTGCCGGCTGCGATTGCCGGTCTGCTGGAACTGGTCCGCACCAATGCGATGAGCATCATCGTGGCGCTGATCATCCTGGCGGTGGTTGCTGCCGTGACCTACTTCGTGGTATATGTGGAACGTGGACAGCGCAAGATCCTGGTGAACTATGCGCGTCGCCAGGTGGGCAACAAGGTCTATGGTGGCCAGTCGTCCTACCTGCCGCTGAAGCTGAACATGGCTGGCGTGATCCCCCCGATCTTCGCCTCGTCCATCATTCTGCTGCCGGCCACGATCGTGAACTGGTTCAGTGCCGGAGAAAGCATGCGCTGGTTGCGCAACGCCGCATCCGCTCTGGTACCGGGTCAGCCGATCTACATTGCGCTCTATGCTGCTGCGATCATATTCTTCTGCTTCTTCTATACGGGACTGGTTTTCAACAGCCGTGAAACCAGCGACAACCTGAAGAAGAGCGGCGCGTTCATTCCGGGCATTCGTCCGGGCGAGAACACGGCCCGCTACCTGGACAAGGTGCTGTTGCGCCTTACGCTGGTCGGAGCAATCTACATCACCTTCGTGTGTCTGTTGCCCGAATTCCTGATCCTGAAGTACAACGTGCCGTTCTATTTCGGTGGAACATCCTTGCTGATCATTGTGGTCGTCACCATGGACTTCATGGCCCAGGTGCAGAACTACCTGATGACGCAGCAATATGATGCGCTATTGAAGAAGGCGAATTTCAAATCGGTCCGGGAACGTTGACCATGGCCAAAGACGATGTGATCCAGATGCAGGGCGAGGTGGTTGAAAACCTCCCCAACGCCACCTTCAAAGTGAAGCTGGAAAACGGACATATAGTCCTCGGCCACATCTCCGGCAAGATGCGCATGCATTACATCCGCATCCTGCCAGGTGACAAAGTAACCGTCGAATTGACGCCATACGATTTATCCAAAGCGCGCATCGTGTTCCGCGCAAAGTAAGAAAGCATTAGAGGAGAGAAGAATGAAAGTCTCAGCTTCGGTAAAAAAGATTTGCCGTAATTGCAAAGTTATCCGCCGCAAAGGCGTGGTGCGCATCATCTGCACCGACCCCCGTCACAAGCAGCGTCAAGGCTGATCAGAGTTAACAGAGGAATCACATGGCACGTATTGCTGGTATTAACATTCCGCCGCACCAACACGCTGAAATCGGTCTGACGGCGATCTACGGCATTGGTCGTACTCGCGCTCGCCAGATCTGCGAAGCCTGCGGCATCGCCTTCGACAAGAAGATCAAGGAACTGACCGACGCCGATCTGGAAAAGATCCGTGACGAACTGGCCAAGTTCACCCTGGAAGGTGACCTGCGCCGCGAAACCACGATGAACATCAAGCGTCTGATGGACATTGGCTGCTATCGCGGTTTCCGTCATCGTCGTGGCCTGCCGATGCGTGGTCAGCGTACCCGCACCAACGCCCGCACCCGCAAGGGCCCGCGCAAGGCAGCCCAGTCCCTGAAGAAATAATTGAGAGCGTAGAGTCACCATGGCTAAAAATTCCAACAGCGCTGCATCCCGCGTCCGCAAGAAGGTCCGCAAGAACATTGCTGACGGCATCGCACACGTGCACGCTTCCTTCAACAACACCATCATCACCATCACCGATCGTCAGGGCAACGCACTGTCCTGGGCGTCTTCCGGTGGTCAAGGCTTCAAGGGCTCCCGCAAGTCCACGCCGTTCGCAGCCCAGGTCGCTTCCGAAGTGGCTGGCCGCGCGGCTCAGGAACAGGGCATCAAGAACCTGGAAGTCGAAGTGAAGGGTCCCGGTCCGGGCCGCGAATCCTCGATTCGCGCACTGGCTGCACTTGGTATTAAAATCACGTCTATCTCTGACGTGACGCCGGTGCCGCACAACGGCTGCCGTCCCCAGAAGCGTCGTCGCATCTGATCGCGTTTTTTCAACCCAAGCCCACTGCCGCCAACCGTTCATCGTTGTTGGCGGCTCCTGCTTTTTCTTGAAAGCAGTAGTACACACCAAAGGAAAATACTGTGGCACGTTACCTCGGCCCCAAGGCCAAACTCGCACGCCGTGAAGGCACCGACCTGTTCCTGAAGAGCGCCCGTCGCTCCATTGGCGACAAGTGCAAATTCGAAGCCAAGCCCGGCCAGCACGGCCGCACCTCCGGCCAGCGTACCTCTGACTACGGTCTGCAGCTGCGCGAAAAGCAGAAGGTCAAGCGCATGTATGGCGTGCTGGAGCGTCAGTTCCGTCGCTATTTCGCTGAAGCCGAGCGCCGTCGTGGCAACACCGGTACCAACCTGCTGACGCTGCTGGAGTCCCGTCTGGACAACGTGGTGTTCCGCGCCGGTTTCGGTTCCACCCGCGCAGAAGCCCGCCAGCTGGTGTCCCACAAGGCCATCCTGGTGAACGGCCAGCCGGTGAACATCCCCTCCTACATGGTGAAGGTGGGTGACGTGATCTCCGTGCGCGAAAAGTCTGCCAAGCAGGCCCGCGTGATCGAAGCCCTGCAACTGGCAGGCCAGGTTGGCTTCCCGGCATGGGTGGAAGTGAACGCCGACAAGGCTGAAGCAGTGTTCAAGAAGACGCCGGACCGCGACGAGTACGCCGCCGACGTCAACGAATCGCTGATTGTGGAATTGTATTCACGCTAATCCGGAACATGCGGCTTCGGCCGCATTTCCATTGTCTGGTGGCTGTGGCCGCCTGGCACCCGATCTGGTTCCTGACACACCTTGCATCAAGTGTCAGGGGCTTCGCCAGCCTTACCGGTGTAACGAGCCGGGGGTATTGAGAGGAAGTCAGAATGCAAACCAATCTACTGAAACCCAAGAACATCACTGTCGAGCAGCTGGGCGCCAACCGCGCCGAGGTCACCCTCGAACAGTTCGAGCGTGGCTACGGCCATACGCTCGGCAACGCGCTGCGCCGCGTGCTGCTGTCGTCCATGGTGGGCTATGCCCCGACCGAGGTGACGATTGCCGGCGTGTTGCACGAGTACTCCTCCATGGACGGCGTGCAGGAAGACGTGGTCGCGATCCTGCTGAACCTGAAGGGTGTGGTGTTCAAGCTGCACAACCGTGACGAAGTCACGCTGAGCCTGCGCAAGGACAGCGAAGGTCCGGTCACCGCTGCCGACATCCAGATCCCGCACGACGTCGAGATCATCAACCCCGAGCACGTGATCTGTCACCTGTCCCAGGGCGGCAAGATCGACATGCAGATCAAGGTGGAGAAAGGCCGTGGCTACGTGCCTGGCAACATGCGCCACCATCCCGATGATGCCTTCAAGTTCATCGGCCGCATCGTGCTGGACGCATCCTTCTCGCCGGTCAAGCGCGTGAGCTACGCCGTCGAGAGCGCGCGTGTGGAACAGCGTACCGACTTGGACAAGCTGGTCATCGAGATCGAGACCAACGGTGCCATTTCTGCTGAAGATGCCGTCCGTTCTTCTGCCAAGATCCTGGTGGAACAACTGGCCGTGTTTGCCCAGCTGGAAGGCGGCGCACTGGACGTGTTCGACCAGCCTGCTTCCCGCAGTGCTGCCCAGTTTGACCCGGTGCTGCTGCGTCCGGTGGACGAGCTGGAGCTGACCGTGCGTTCTGCCAACTGCCTGAAGGCAGAGAACATCTACTACATCGGCGACCTGATCCAGCGCACCGAAAACGAGCTGCTGAAGACGCCGAACCTGGGCCGCAAGTCCCTCAACGAAATCAAGGAAGTGCTGGCCTCCCGTGGCCTGACCCTGGGCATGAAGCTGGAAAACTGGCCGCCCGCAGGTCTGGAAAAGCGCTGATTTCATCCCTTGCCTGTGCCGCTTCCAGGCGGCGCAGGCTGTTCCGGGCTCCGGCCCAATGTGTGCCCGGGCAGTACCTGATACGGCTGCCCGCTAATAACTGAAAGGAAAGCACCATGCGTCACGGAAAGAAACTCCGTAAACTGAACCGTACCTCGGCCCACCGCCAGGCCATGCTGCGCAACATGATGAACTCGCTGATCGAGCACGAGGCCATCAAGACGACGCTGCCCAAGGCCAAGGAACTGCGCAAGGTCATCGAGCCGATGATCACGCTGGCCAAGGTGGACACGGTTGCCAACAAGCGTCTGGCATTTGACCGCCTGCGTGACCGCGACAGCGTCATGAAGCTGTTCAACGACCTGGGTCCGCGCTTCGCCAAGCGTCCGGGTGGCTACACGCGTATCCTGAAAATGGGCTTCCGCGTGGGCGACAACGCTCCCATGGCCTATGTCGAGCTGGTGGATCGTGCTGAAGCTGTTGCAGAAGAAGCACAAGAATCTGCACAAGCCGAATAAATGGTGTTATACTAAGAGCTTGCCGCGCGATGGAGCAGTCTGGTAGCTCGTTGGGCTCATAACCCAAAGGTCGGAGGTTCAAATCCTCCTCGCGCAACCAGCTTTGAGAAACCCGCATGTTGAAAGACATGCGGGTTTTTTTGTGGTGTTCCCGACATCGGCCGTTTTGCATGCGTTGCTGGGGAATGATCGGCCTGGTCGGGCGATCAGTGTTGCTGGCCAGGCATCTGTGGCAATCCCCCAGTGCACTCGGTTGCGTCCTGTGGTGAAATGCCGGCAGGACAAGCACAGGAGGCGAGATGCAGCTGATTGACGCAGGACAGTGGCTGACACTGGCACCGGGCCTGCCCCACTGGCAGTACCAGCCGGCGCGTGGCGGATCCATCTGCCGTGAGCTGCTATTCGATGATTTCGTCCAGGCCTTTTCCTTCATGACGCGGGTGGCATTGCTGGCCGAGCAGCAGGGCCACCATCCGGACTGGTGGAATGCCTATAACCGCGTGCGGATTGCATTGCGCACCCATGATGCTGGCGGACTGTCGAGCAAGGATCTGGCACTGGCGCAGGCGATTGACCGAGCCTATCTGGCGATGGTGGCCTGAAATCCGCTGACCGGGCAAGCTACCGGGCTTTTCTTACACACTGATGCGGCAGCCATGGCCTAGAATGGTCTGAACCCCAAGTCGAAAGGAGGAGACCATGCTGTACAAGTTCAAATCCGCCGCTGCCGGCGATGTCATCATGATGGAAGCCAACGGTAACCAGGTGCTGGAAGCCATCGGTCGCGAACCCGCAGAGCGTGGCGTGATCCAGGCCCAGGCGATGCAGGATGCCATCGACAAGCTCAAGCTGGCTATCCAGGCCTCCCAGGCCAAGGCCAGCCAGCCGCCGGAAGAGCGCGAAGAAGATGACGCAGACGCCAACAGCGATCCGATTCCCTTCCACACCCGGGCCCAGCCCTTCCTGCAGCTGCTGCAGATCAGCCTGGAAGAGGGCAAGGATGTGGTCTGGGGCGTTTGAGCTCGCCACTGCCTGACATTGCAGACAAACCTGTCCTGGTGACAGGTTTTTTTTATGTCTGTAGCCAGACTTTGATCTAGATCAAACTCTTGGGGCATGTGCCTGATCTGTCACGAGTTTGCGCTAGCCTATTGGCGTTGCGTGTGCTGCATCGACTACGTCGTATGGGGGAGACACCCCCTCCAGCGGGGAATACCCGCACGACGGGCAAGGGCGTATGGTTACACCAGTAACAGAACGAAAAGGATCTGCGATGGCTTCCCCAACCTACAAACAGTACGCTGTGCTCACCTCGAGCACCATCTCGTTCACGGTGTGCTTCATGATCTGGATGATGTTTGCCGTACTCGGCATTCCGATCAAGGAGCAGCTGGGCCTGAACGAAACCGAATTCGGCCTGCTGGCGGCAACGCCGGTGCTGTCGGGTTCGCTGATCCGGGTGCCGCTGGGTATCTGGACTGACCGCTACGGCGGCCGCATCGTGCTTTTCGTGCTGATGCTGGCCTGTGTGATCCCGATCTACATGATGCAGTTCGCCACCGAGCTCTGGCAGTTCCTGGTGATCGGCCTGTTTGTCGGTCTGGCCGGCGGCTCCTTCTCGGTGGGTACGCCGTATGTGGCGCGCTGGTTCAACAAGGACAAGCAGGGCCTGGCGATGGGCGTGTTCGGTGCCGGTAACGCCGGTTCTGCCATCAACAAGCTGATTGCCCCGTCTATCGTCGTGGCCGCCGGCTGGCAGATGGTTCCCACCGTGTACGCCGTCATCATGCTGGTGACTGCGATCCTGTTCTGGTTCTTCTCCTACCACGATCCCAAGCACCTGGTGTCTTCCAAGGTGTCGCTGGGCCAGCAACTGGCGCTGATGAAGGATCCGGCCGTGCTGCGCTACTGCCAGTACTACTCGGTGGTGTTTGGCGGCTATGTGGCGTTGGCGCTGTGGATGGTGCGCTACTACGTGGGCGAGTATGGTTTCAGCCTGCAGAGCGCAGCCTTTCTGGCGGCCTGCTTCTCGCTGCCGGGCGGCGTGTTGCGCGCCCTGGGCGGCTGGCTGTCCGACAAGTACGGCGCCTACAAGGTGACCTGGGGCGTGATGTGGGTGATCTGGGTGGTGTTCTTCATCCTGTCCTATCCGCAGACCGACTTCGTGATCCAGACTGCCAAGGGGCCGCAGACTTTCCACATTGGCCTGAATGCCACCCTGTTCACCATCCTGCTGTTCGTGGCCGGTGTCGCCATGGCGGTGGGCAAGGCCTCGGTTTTCAAGTTCGTGGCCGATGACTTCCCGACCAACATCGGTGCCGTTTCCGGCGTGGTCGGCCTGGCCGGCGGCCTGGGTGGCTGGCTGCTGCCCATCATGTTCGGCATCCTGCTCGACATGACCGGCATCCGCAGCAGTGCCTTCATGCTGCTGTACGGCACGGTGTGCGTCAGCCTGATCTGGATGCACTTCTCCTTCAAGGCCAAGCGTCCTGCAGCACAGGCAGTCAAGGCCTGATCCCGAACCCCTTTCTCAACCACAAGGGCCGCTCTGGCGGCCCGGGAGAACTCACATGGCATCCTCTCGCGTATTGACCCACTGGGAGCCGGAAGATCCGGCGTTCTGGGAACAGAAGGGTCGCAAGATTGCACGCCGCAATCTGTGGATCTCGATTCCGGCCCTGCTGCTGGCCTTCGCCATCTGGCAGGTTTGGAGCGTGGGTGTGGTGAACCTGCCGAACATCGGCTTCAAGTACACGCCCAACCAGCTGTTCTGGCTGGCGGCGGTACCGGCGCTGTCCGGCGCGACCATGCGCATTTTCTATTCCTTCATGGTGCCGATCTTCGGTGGCCGCCTCTGGACCACGCTGAGCACGGCCAGCCTGCTGATCCCGGCGATCGGCCTGGGCATGGCGGTGCAGAACCCGGACACCAGCTTCTCGACCATGCTGATCCTGGCGCTGCTGTGCGGCTTTGGTGGTGCCAACTTCAGCTCCAGCATGGCCAACATCAGCTTCTTCTTCCCCAAGTCGGAAAAAGGCGGTGCGCTGGGCATGAACGCCGGCCTGGGCAACCTGGGCGTGTCGGCGGTGCAGTTCCTGGTGCCGGTGGTGATCACCTTCGCGCTGTTTGGTGCGCTGGGCGGCGAAGCCCAGACCTGGACCAAGGGTGACCAGACCAAGCAGGTCTGGCTGCAGAACGCCGGTTTTGTCTGGGTGCCGTTCATCATCCTGTCCTCGCTGGCTGCCTGGTTTGGCATGAACGACATCGCCTCGGCCAAGGCATCCTTTGCCGATCAGGCCATGATTTTCAAGCGCAAGCACAACTGGTTGATGTGCTGGCTGTATACGGGTACCTTTGGTTCCTTCCTGGGCTTTGCGGCCGGTTTCCCGCTGCTGATCAAGAGCCAGTTTGATGGTGTGGATCCGACGCAGTACGCTTTCCTCGGCCCGCTGGTCGGCGCGCTGGCGCGTCCCATTGGTGGCCGCCTGTCCGACAAGCTTGGCGGTGCCAGGGTGACCCAGCTGGTGTTCATCGGCATGATCATTGGCGTGGTCGGCGTGCTGACCTTCTTGCCGCAGAACGGCAAGGGTGGCAACTTCTGGGGTTTCTTTGCCTGTTTCCTGGCGCTGTTTGCGCTGACCGGCATCGGCAATGGCTCTACCTTCATGCAGATCCCGGCCATCTTCGGCAGCCTGCACATGCGCAACGCAGAAGGCAAGGGCGAGGCTGCCATTGAAGCCGCCAGGCTGAGCGCCAACCGCGAATCGGCCGCGGTACTGGGTTTTACCGCCGCGATTGCCGCCTACGGTGGCTTCCTGATTCCCAAGAGCTATGGCACGTCCATGGACCTGACCGGCGGTGTGGAAGGCGCGCTGTATGCCTTTATCATTTTTTACATCAGTTGCGTGCTGATCAACTGGTGGTATTACGCCCGCAAGGGTGCCGAGGCGCCGTGCTGATCGCGCGGTAATCGACCACAGCCCTAAGCCTAAAGGAGTAGGGCTGACTCCATCTTCCGGTGGTGCGACTGGCAGCCACTGGCGAATGGGGTGAGACAGGGAATTTTCTTAGACTTGAAGAACGGGCCAGGCAAGGATTGTCTCCTTGCCACCCAGGACACATGGAGGCGATATGAGCCACTTTCTCGATCGATTGAAATTCATGAGCAAGGTGAAATCCACCTTCTCGAATGGCCACGGTGCGGTAGTCAAGGAAGACCGCCAGTGGGAAGACGCATATCGCCAACGCTGGCAGCACGACAAGATCGTGCGCTCAACGCACGGCGTGAACTGCACCGGTTCCTGCAGCTGGAAGGTGTACGTGAAGAACGGCCTGATCACCTGGGAAACCCAGCAGACCGACTACCCGCGCACCCGCCCCGACCTGCCCAACCATGAGCCGCGTGGCTGCCCGCGTGGTGCCTCGTACAGCTGGTATGTGTACTCCGCACAGCGCGTGAAGTACCCGATGATGCGCGGCAAGCTCGCGCAGATGTGGCGCGAGGCGCGCAAGAGCATGGACCCGATCGCGGCCTGGGAATACATCAGCCAGGATCCGGAGCGGGCCAAGGAATACAAGTCCCGCCGTGGCCAGGGTGGCTTCGTGCGCGCGACCTGGCAGGAAGCCAACGAGATGGTGGCTGCCGCCAACGCCTACACCATCAAGAATTTTGGTCCTGACCGCGTGATCGGCTTCTCGCCGATTCCGGCCATGTCCATGGTGAGCTACGCTGCCGGCAGCCGCTACCTGAGCCTGATTGGTGGCGTGCCGCTGTCCTTCTACGACTGGTACTGCGACCTGCCGCCGGCCAGCCCGCAGGTCTGGGGCGAGCAGACCGACGTGGCCGAATCGGCCGACTGGTACAACTCCACCTACCTGATGGTGTGGGGTTCCAACGTGCCGATGACGCGTACGCCTGACGCTCACTTCTACACCGAAGTGCGCTACAAGGGCACCAAGACCGTGGCCGTGTCCAGCGACTTTGGCGAAATGGCCAAGTTCGGCGACATCTGGCTGGCACCCAAGCAGGGTACCGACGCGGCACTGGCGATGGCCATCGGCCACGTGATTTTCAAGGAATTCCACCTCGAGAAGCCGTCTGCCTACTTCACCGACTACATCCGTCGCCTGACCGACATGCCGATGCTGGTGCGCCTGAAGGAAGAGGCCGGCCGTCATGTGCCCGAGTACTTCCTGCGTGCCAGCCACCTGGCCGATAACCTGGGCGAAGACAACAACCCCGACTGGAAGACGCTGCAGATCGACGAGATCAGCGGCGAGATCGTGGCACCGAATGGCTCCATCGGTTTCCGCTGGGGCCAGCCCGAGGGCAAGACCGGCAAGTGGAACCTGGAGCACCGTGACGGCGGCAGCGGCCGCGAAGTGCGCGCCCAACTGTCCCTGCTGGGCCAGCACGACGAAGTCGTCGGCGTCGGTTTCCCGTATTTCGGTGCCGAGCACGACGAACTGGCCGTGCGCAACGTGCCGGCGAAGCGTATCCAGCTGGCCGATGGCAGCAGCGCGCTGGTCGCTACCGTGTTTGACCTGATGGCGGCCAACTACGGTATCGACCGTGGCCTGGGCGGCGGCAACGTGGCATCCAGCTACATGGATGACGTGCCCTACACGCCGGCCTGGCAGCAGAAGCACACTGGCGTCAAGCCCGAGATGGTGATCCAGGTGGCGCGCGAGTTTGCGCAGAACGCCGACCAGACCGAAGGCAAGAGCATGGTCATCGTCGGTGCCGGCCTGAACCACTGGTACCACATGGACATGGCCTACCGCGGCATCATCAACATGCTGATGATGTGCGGCTGTATCGGCCAGAGCGGCGGTGGCTGGTGCCACTACGTGGGCCAGGAAAAGCTGCGTCCGCAAAGCGGCTGGGCGCCGCTGGCCTTTGGTGCCGACTGGAACCGTCCGGCACGCCAGATGAACGGCACCAGCTTCTTCTATGCGCACACCAGCCAGTGGCGCCACGAAAAGCTGGGCGTGAACGAAATCCTGTGCCCGACCGCCGATGGCAGCATGGCCAACATGTCGCTGATCGACTACAACGCCAAGGCCGAGCGCATGGGCTGGCTGCCGTCTGCCCCGCAGCTGACGACCAACCCGCTGGACATCACGCGCCAGGCCGCTGCGGCTGGCCAGGACGCGGTCAGCTACACGGTGGAAGGCCTGAAGAACGGCTCCATCGACATGAGCTGCAACGACCCGGACAACCCGAAGAACTTCCCGCGCAACCTGTTCGTGTGGCGTTCCAACATCCTGGGTTCTTCCGGCAAGGGCCACGAGTACTTCCTGAAGTACCTGCTGGGCACGCAGAACGCCGTGATGAGCGACGAGGACAACTGCATCAAGCCGACCGAGATCACCGTGCGCCCGGCGGCTGAAGGCAAGCTGGACCTGCTGGTAGTGCTGGACTTCCGCATGTCCACTACCTGCCTGTACGGCGATATCGTGCTGCCCACGGCGACCTGGTACGAGAAGGACGACCTGAACACGTCCGACATGCACCCGTTCATTCACCCGCTGAGCGAGGCCGTGCAGCCGCTGTGGCAGAGCAAGACCGACTGGGAAATCTACAAGGGCTTTGCCAAGGCGATCAGCGAAGTCGGCGGCGACTACCTGGGCGTGCAGAACGACCTGGTGCTGACCCCGCTGATGCACGACAGCCCGCAGGAGCTGGGCCAGCCTTTCGATCCGCGTGACTGGAAACACGGCGAGTGCGAGCCGATCCCGGGCAAGACGATGCCGGCGATGACCGTGGTCGAGCGCGACTACAGCCAGATCTACGCCAAGTTCACCTCTATCGGTCCGCTGATGGAAAAGGCCGGCAACGGTGGCAAGGGCATGGCCTGGAAGACCGGTACCGAGATCGAGCAGCTGCGCAAGATGAACAAGGTGGTGCCGGATGGCGTGGCCAAGGGCCAGCCGCGTCTGGATACCGCGATCGACGCGGCCGAGATGATCATGACGCTGGCGCCCGAGACCAACGGCCACGTGGCCGTGAAGGCCTGGGCGGCACAGAGTGCCATCACCGGCCGTGACCACACGCACCTGGCGATCCCGCGCGAACATGACCACATCACCTTCCGTGACATCCAGGCGCAGCCGCGCAAGATCATTTCTTCGCCGATCTGGTCCGGTCTGGAAAGCGAGGAAGTGAGCTACAACGCCGGCTACACCAACGTGCACGAGCTGATTCCGTGGCGCACCATCACCGGTCGCCAGCAGTTCTACCAGGACCACCAGTGGATGCGTGCCTTTGGCGAGGGCCTGTGCGTGTACAAGCCGCCGGTTGACCTGAAGACCACGGCAGCGGTGCACAACCACAAGCCCAACGGCAACAAGGAAATCCTGCTGAACTTCCTGACGCCGCACCAGAAGTGGGGCATCCACAGCACCTACTCCGAGAACCTGCGCATGCTGACGCTGTCGCGTGGCGGCCCGCACATCTGGATCTCCGAGAAGGACGCGAAGGAAGCCGGCATCGTCGATAACGACTGGGTCGAAGTGTTCAACGTCAACGGCACGCTGACGGCGCGCGTGGTGGTGAGCCAGCGCATCCCGCAGGGCATGACGCTGATGTACCACGCCCAGGAGAAGATCGTGAACGTGCCTGGTGCCGAGATGAGCGGCAAGCGCGGCGGTATCCACAACTCCGTGACGCGTGCGGTGACCAAGCCGACGCACATGATCGGTGGCTATGCCCAGTTGGCCTATGGCTTCAACTACTACGGCACCGTGGGCTGCAACCGCGATGAGTTCATCGTGATGCGCAAGATGAAGAACGTGGACTGGATGGACCAGCCCTTGTCCAAGTAAGGCCAGCGCGGGTGGCAGTGGCCGCCCGCTCACCAAGATCTCAGGAGATACACAATGAAAATCAGAGCCCAAATCGGCATGGTGCTCAACCTGGACAAGTGCATTGGTTGCCACACATGCTCGGTGACCTGCAAGAACGTCTGGACCAGCCGCGACGGCGTGGAGTACGCCTGGTTCAACAACGTGGAAACCAAGCCCGGCATCGGCTATCCCAAGAACTGGGAAGACCAGGAGCAATGGAAGGGCGGCTGGGAGCTGGATGGTTCCGGCAAGCTGCGTCCCAAGCAGGGCGGCCAGCTGAAGATCCTGTCCAACATTTTTGCCAACCCTAACCTGCCGCAGATCGACGAGTACTACGAGCCGTTCACCTACGACTACGAGCACCTGCAGAATGCGCCCGAGATGCCGACACCGCCGACCGCACGTCCGGTATCGGTGCTGACCGGCAAGAAGATGGACAAGATCGAATGGGGCCCGAACTGGGAAGATGACCTGGGCGGCGAATTCGAGAAGCGTGCCAAGGACGCCCTGTTCGAAGGCATCCAGAAGGAGATGTACTCGGCTTTCGAGAACACCTTCATGATGTACCTGCCGCGCCTGTGCGAGCACTGCCTGAACCCGACCTGCGTGGCATCCTGCCCGTCCGGCTCGATCTACAAGCGGGAAGATGACGGCATCGTGCTGATCGACCACGACAAGTGCCGCGGCTGGCGCATGTGCATCAGCGGCTGCCCGTACAAGAAGATCTACTACAACTGGACCAGCGGCAAGGCCGAGAAGTGCATCTTCTGCTATCCGCGTATCGAAGCCGGTCAGCCGACCATCTGCTCCGAGACCTGCGTGGGCCGTATCCGCTATCTGGGCGTGCTGCTGTATGACGCCGACAAGATCGAGGAAGCCGCCAGCGTGGAGGATCCGCAAAGCCTGTACGAGGCACAGCTGGGCGTGTTCCTGGACCCGAACAACCCGGCCGTGATCGAGGAAGCCCGCAAGCAGGGTATCCCGGAAGCCTGGCTGGACGCCGCCAAGAAGTCGCCGGTCTACAAGATGGCGATGGAATGGAAGGTGGCCTTCCCGCTGCACCCGGAATACCGCACCATGCCGATGGTCTGGTACATCCCGCCGCTGTCCCCGATCCAGTCCGCCATGGAAAATGGCCTGATCGGCGAAAACGGCATTATTCCGGATGTCAAGGATCTGCGTATCCCGATCCAGTACCTGGCCAACCTGCTGACGGCCGGGAAGGAAGAACCGGTGGTGAAGGCGCTCGAGACCATGGTCGCCATGCGCCGCTACATGCGCAAGAAGAGCGTGGAGAAGGTCACCGACCCGAGCACGCTGAACGGCACGCACCTGACGCCGGAGCAGGTCGAGGAGATGTACCAGATCATGGCCATCGCCAACTACGAAGACCGCTTCGTGATCCCCACCACCCACAAGGAGCTGGTGGAGAACACCTTCGACGAGAAGTCTGCCTGCGGTTTCACCTTTGGCAATGGCTGCTCGACTGGCACCAGCAACGAAAGCCTGTTTGGCCGCAAGAAGGCAACGCCCATCGTGTTCCACGACATGCGTCGCGAGCTGCAGTCCAATCGCGAGAAGTAAGGAGGTCTGAACCATGAACACCATGCACTTCCAGGCCATGTCGGCACTGCTGTGCTATCCCGAGCAGGAGCTGATCCAGGCCCTGCCCGAGATCCGCACGGTGCTGTCGGCCCAGCCTGCACTGCTGCAGCAGATCGAGCCGCTGCTGACCCATCTGGGCAGCGGCGACATGATCGCCCTGCAGGAAAACTATGTGGCAACTTTCGACCGCAACCCGGCGCACTCGCTGCACCTGTTCGAGCACATCCATGGCGAGGACCGTGCGCGCGGCCAGGCCATGGTCGACCTGATGGAAGAGTACAAGACCCACGGCTTCGAGATGGTCAGCGAGGAGCTGCCCGACTACGTGCCGCTGTTCCTGGAATTCCTGTCGCAGTGCGAGCCCGAGGTGGCTACGCCCTTGCTGGGTGATGCCGTGCACGTGCTCAACCACGTGGCCGTCAAGCTGGCCGAGAGCAACTCGCCGTATGCCGGCGTGCTGCAGGCGGCAGTCAGCCTGTCTCCGGTAACGCCCGAACCGCTGGTGACCCCGCCTGTGCGTGACATGGACGAGGCCATGGAAACCTTTGGTCCGGGCGTGGACGGCATTGAGCCGCTGCTCAAGCCGACTTCGGCTGTGGCCCCCATCAACTTCTACCGCCAGACGCCGCAGCCGGCCTGACCGCAAGGAGAAACCTCATGAGCTATCTGCACCAATTCGTATTCGGAATCTATCCGTATATTGCGCTGACCGTGTTCTTCCTGGGCAGCCTGATCCGCTTCGACCGCGAGCAGTATTCGTGGAAATCGGAGTCGAGCCAGACGCTGTATACGGGCAACCTGCGCGTGGCCAACATCCTGTTCCACGTTGGCATCCTGGGCCTGTTCTTTGGCCACCTGTTCGGCCTGCTGACGCCGATGATCGTCTGGGAAACGCTGGGCATCAGCCACGGCCAGAAGCAGGTTTTCGCCATCGTGATGGGCGGCATTTTCGGTGTCATGTGCCTGATCGGCGTGCTGATGCTGCTGGCCCGCCGCTTTGGCAACGAGCGTCTGGCGGCCAACACCACTTGGCGTGACAAGCTGGTCATGATCTGGATCCTGGTCACGCTGCTGCTGGGCCTGTCCACCATCTTCGTGTCGCTGGGTCACCTGGACGGCCATGAAATGGTGACCCTGATGACCTGGGCGCAGCACATCGTGACCTTCCGTGGCGGTGCTGCCGACTTCATCGTCAATGCCTCCTGGGTGTTCAAGCTGCACCTGTTCATGGGCATGACGCTGTTCGTGATCTTCCCGTTCACCCGCCTGGTGCACGTGTGGAGCGGCTTTGCCAGCGTGACCTATCTGGGCCGTGCATGGCAGCTGGTGCGTCCACGCCGTGTCTGATCGATAGCCCCAAGGGCTAGACGGAAGAACCGCCTTCGGGCGGTTTTTCCGGAAAAGCGCAATATACTAACGTGCATAACGCTAACTGAATCAGGAGCTCCCATGTCCCGTCTGTCCCGTTTCCGCCCCGTGCTGCTGGCTGCGCTGTTGCTGTCAGCGGGTGCCGTGGCCCATGCCGCCGAGATCACCGTCTCTGCCGCCGCCAGCCTGACCAATGCCTTCAAGGAACTGGGCCAGAACTACCAGCGCCAGTACCCTGATGCCAAGGTGAACTTCAACTTTGCTGCGTCTGGCCAGCTGTTGCAGCAGATTGCCAAGGGCGCGCCGGTGGACGTGTTTGCCTCGGCCGACCAGGAAACCATGCACCAGGCCGAGCAGCAGAACCTGGTCAAGCGCGGCGAGCGCCAGGATTTTGTGCGCAATACGCTGGTGCTGATCACGCCGGTGGACAGCCGCCTGACGGTGCGCAACCTGGGCGATCTGGCGCAGGCTGGCGTGAAGCGCGTGGCCATCGGCAACCCGGCTAGCGTTCCGGTGGGCCGCTACAGCATGCCGCCACTGCAACGCCTGGCGCAGTGGAAGCAGGTGCAGCCCAAGCTGATCAACGGTACCAGCGTGCGTCAGGTGCTGGACTATGTGGCGCGTGGCGAGGTCGATGCCGGACTGGTCTACAGCACCGATGCCGCCATCA
>JAAYCV010000238.1 GCA_012729605.1 Ramlibacter sp.
ACGCTGACGCTGGGCAAGGCGCAGCTGCCGGACTACCCGATCCCCGATGGCCTGACCATGGACGAGTACTTCCGCCAGCTCTCCTACGAGGGGCTGGAGCAGCGCCTGCAGCATCTCTACCCCGATGTGGCGAAGCGCGATGCCGAACGCCCGCGTTACGTGGAGCGGCTGGAGTTCGAACTCGGCACCATCATCAAGATGGGTTTTCCGGGCTACTTCCTGATCGTGCAGGACTTCATCAACTGGGCCAAGGACAACGGCTGCCCGGTGGGGCCGGGCCGTGGCTCCGGTGCCGGTTCGCTGGTCGCCTACGTGCTCAAGATTACCGACCTGGATCCGCTCGAATACAACCTGCTGTTCGAGCGATTCCTGAACCCGGAACGGGTCTCCATGCCCGACTTCGATATCGACTTCTGCCAGACCAACCGTGACCGCGTGATCGATTACGTGAAGGACAAGTACGGCCGCGCTGCAGTGAGCCAGATTGCCACCTTCGGCACCATGGCGGCGCGTGCCGCGATCCGTGACGTTGGCCGCGTGCTGGACCTGAGCTACACCTTTTGCGACGGCATCAGCAAGCTGATCCCGAACAAGCCGGGCAAGCCGGTAACGATCCAGTATCCGCCCGCTGGCCTGAGCGGCGAGGCGCTGGAAAAATACGCGATTGCCGCCGAGCCGCAGCTGGCCGAGCGCATCGAGAACGATGACGAGGTCCGCACGCTGATCGAGATGGCGCAGAAGCTCGAAGGCATGACGCGCAACATCGGCATGCACGCCGGTGGCGTGCTGATTGCGCCGGGCAAGCTGACCGATTTCTGCCCGCTGTACCAGCAGCCCGGCAGCGATTCCGCCGTGAGCCAGTACGACAAGGACGACGTGGAAGCGGTTGGCCTGGTCAAGTTCGACTTTCTGGGGCTGGCCACGCTGACCATCATGGAGCTGGCGCGCGAGTTCATCCGCAAGCGCCACAAGGGCCGCGAGGACTTCAGCTTTGACGACATCCCGCTGGACGACAAGCCGACCTACAAGCTGTTCCAGGATGGCAAGACCGAAGCCGTGTTCCAGTTTGAAAGCCGCGGCATGCAGGGCATGCTGCGCGATGCGCGTCCGACGCGACTGGAAGACCTGATTGCGCTCAACGCGCTGTATCGCCCCGGCCCGATGGACCTGATTCCCAGCTTCGTGGCGCGCAAGCACGGGCGCGAGGAGGTCGAATATCCGCATCCGCTGGTGGCCGACATGCTGAGCGAGACCTACGGCATCATGGTGTATCAGGAACAGGTGATGCTGACGGCGCAGATCCTCGGCGGCTACACGCTGGGCGGCGCCGACTTGCTGCGCCGCGCCATGGGCAAGAAGAAGGCTGAGGAGATGGCCGAACACCGCCTGATCTTCCGCAAGGGTGCGGCCGAGAACGGCATCAGCGAGCAGAAGGCCGACGAGATCTTCGACCTGATGGAGAAGTTCGCAGGCTACGGCTTCAACAAGTCGCACGCCGCCGCCTATTCGCTGCTGGCCTACCAGACCGGCTGGCTCAAGGTGCACTACACGGCCGAATTCTTCTGCGCCAACATGACGGTGGAAATGGACAACACCGACAAGCTCAAGGTGCTGTACGAAGATGCCTGCAAGATGGGCATGGGCTTCGAGCTGCCGGACGTGAACCGCAGCAACTATCGCTTTGAGCCGGTCACGGATCAGGTGATCCGCTACGGCCTGGGCGCGATCAAGGGCACTGGTGAAAACGCCATCAAGGCGATCACCGATGCGCGCGAGGAGGGCGGGCCGTTCACTAGCCTGTTCGACTTCTGCAACCGCGTTGATCGCACGCGTCTGAACAAGCGCACGGTGGAGGCACTGATCCGTGGCGGTGCCTTTGACAGCCTGCACCTGAACCGTGCCGAGCTGATTGCCAGCGTCGATCTGGCGTTTGAATTTGCCGCCACCCAGGCCGCCAACGCCAACCAGGGCGGCCTGTTCGACATGCTCGATGGCCCTGGCTCCAGCACTGACGAGCCGCCGCTGGTCGAGGCGGCGCCCTGGGGCATCAAGGAGCGGCTGGTGCAGGAAAAGACCGCCATCGGTTTCTTCCTGTCCGGCCACCTGTTTGACGAGCACGAAACCGAAATCCGCCGCTTTGCGCGCACGCGCCTGGACGACCTGAGCGACAGCCGCGACACCGTGGTGCTGGCCGGCATCGTCAGCGATTTCCGCGTCATCAATGGTCGCAGCGGCAAGCTGGCGCTGTTCAAGCTCGATGACAAGTCCACCGTGTACGAGGTCAGCGCCGACGAACAGGTCTGGGGACAGCAGCCGAGTCTGCTCAAGGACGACGCGCTGATCATCGTGCAGGCAGTGACGCGCTTTGACCGTTTCAGCGGCAACCTGCGCCTGAACCTGGAACAGATCTGGGATCTGCCGGCGGCCCGCGTGCGTTTCGGCAAGTACCTGCTGGCCAGCGTGCAGTTGTCTGCCGATGCGGCTGGCCCGGACCTGCAGCGCGTGCTGCGCGAGCATCCGGCCAAACGCGAGATACTCGATACCGGCGATGAAATCGTGCGCGGCCTGCCGGTGCGCCTGCAGGTGCAGCAGTACTATCCGGACGAGCAGGTGCAGGGCATGCTCAAGCTCGGCGATGCCGCGCGCTTCTATCCGAGCGATGCGGCATTGGCGGGCTGGATGGCGCTGCTGCCGCGTGGGGATGTGCGGGTCGTGTACGAGTGAAGGGCGGGTGACGGGTTTGACAATCCGTCCTGTTCTGGGATGATGGGAAACAATAGCATTGCTACTGTTTTTGCTCATCTATGGCAGTCATAGTCCGGATTGGTCCCATGCGCCCCTCTGTAGCCCTTCGCCACCAACGTCAGGCCGTACTGGCCGCAGCACGGCGCTTCCGCATGTCGCATCCGCGCGTATTCGGTTCGGTGCTGCACGGCACTGATGCAGATGGCAGCGATCTGGATCTGCTGGTGGAAGTGCAGCCGGGCGTGACCCTGTTTGATCTGGGCGGTTTTCAGGACGAAGTACAGCAAATCCTGGGCGTGCAGGTTGATGTGCTGACGCCAGGCGACCTGCCAGCGAAATTCCGCGCCGCTGTCTTGTCCGAGGCACAGCCGGTATGAGCCAGAACCGCTTGCCGGATTATGTCCAGCACATGCAGCAGGCGGCTGCAGATGCCTGCTCTTTCGTGGAAGGGCTGGGCAAGGATGACTTTCTGCAGGACAAGCGCACCCAGCAAGCCGTCATCATGAGCCTGATTATTCTGGGCGAAGCGGCGACCAAGGTTATGTATGCCTATCCGGGTTTTGCTGCCCAGAATGCCAGCATTCCCTGGCGCAACATGCGGGGCATGCGCAATCGCATCGCTCACGGCTACTTTGATATCAATCTGGAGGTGGTCTGGGATACGGTACAGCTGGCCTTGCCACAACTCCTGGGTGACTTGCCGGCTGTGCACCAGGCAGCCCTTCAGCAGGCCTGATCGCGGCAGGGATCAACCCGGCCGAAGCTCCAGCACAATGGTGGCCGGCACGCTACCATCCACATCCTTGGGCAGGGTGCGCGTGCGGTCTACCGCGCGCAGGGCGGCCTGGTCCCAGGCCTTGATCCCGCTTGGGCGGACGATGCGGCGACCGATGATGGTGCCGTCAGGGGCGGCACGTACCTCGATGTCGGTGCGCGGATTGTCGCGATCGTAATCGTTGTAGATGATGTTGGGACGTACCTTGGCGCGGACTTTTGCGGCGTAGCCGGCCGACGGCCCGCCCCTGCTGCGTGCGGCCTGTCCACCGCCCTGGGTGCCCTTGGCCTGGGCAGAGCCAGTGCCTGATCCGCTGCCACCCGCCTGTGCCTGTAACCGCGCCATCTGCGCGGCATGGTCTGCTGCATCGGCGCGCGCGCGCGCAGCAGCGGCGGCATCGGCCTTGCGTTTTTCTGCCGTGGCGGCTGCGGCTTGTTGCTGTTTGCGCGCCTCTGCCTGCTTGCGGTCGGCTTCGGCCTTGTCTCGGGCGGCCTGCTGGCGCTGTTGCTCCTGCTGTTTGCGTGCTTCTGCCTGCTTGCGCTCGGCCTCGGCCTTGTCACGCGCCGCCTGCTGGCGTTGCTGTTCCTGCTGCTTGCGGGCATCGGCCTGGCGCTGTTCCTGTTCCTTGCGGCGGCGTTCGGCGATGTCGGCATCGCGTTGGGCTTGCGCGTGTGCCTGCGCGGCGGCGGCCTGGCCCTCGGCTTGTGCTGCCTTGCGTGCTTCAGCTGCTTCGGCCTGACGCTGCTGGGCAGCCGCGGCGCGCTCGGCGGCCGCCTGCTGGCGTTGTTCGGCCTGGCGTTGTGCTGCAGCGGCTTGCGCCTGCAGTTCAGCGGGGCTGGGAGCCGCAGCTGGCGGCTGCTCCGGCGGCGGGCCGGCATCGCCTCGTGCCCCTTCCTGCTCTGGCTGCGCATCCCAGATTTCGGCAACAAAGCCACTGTCCTGCGGGGCGGTCTTCCATTGCAATCCCAGCGCCAGCAGGCCGATCAGCGTGCCATGCACCAGCAGCGCACCCAGCAGCGGTAGGCCGCGCCGTGGCGTGGCCGGCGGCATCAGCTGCGCATGAGACATCTGCAGGCTGTTCATGTCCCGGATCAGCGCGCCGCGACCGGCTGTACTGCCAGCGCTATGCGCTGCACGCCGGCCTGTTTCAGCTGGCTGTAGACTTGCATCACGCTGTCGTATTGCAGCGTCTTGTCGGCGCTGATCAGCACCGGCACATCGGCCTGGCCGGCCTGGGCCGCCTGCACGGCGCTGGCCAGATCGGTTGTTGTCACGGTCTGCGGCTGGCCCTGGCGATCACGGCCAACGCTGATGGCACCGTCTGCCGTCAGCACTATGCGCACCGCGTCCTGCTGCTGGCTGGCGCTGCTGCCGACACTGGGCAGATCGACGCGTGAAGGCTGGATCATCGGCGCGGTGACCATGAAGATGATCAGCAGCACCAGCATCACGTCGATGAACGGGACCATGTTGATCTCGTTCATGGCACGGCGGCGACGGTGGCGGGGCGCAAATCCGGGCATGACAGGCTCCGCTCAGTGCGCCGCAGCGTGGCTCTGGCGCTGCAGGATGTTGAGGAACTCCTCGGCAAAGGTTTCCATGGCCACCGACTGGCGATCGATATCGCGGCTGAAATGGTTGTAGGCCAGCACCGCCGGAATCGCGGCGAACAGGCCGAGTGCGGTGGCCACCAGGGCTTCGGCGATGCCGGGCGCGACGCTGGCCAGCGTCACCTGCTCCATGGCCGACAGGCCGGTAAAGGCGTGCATGATGCCCCAGACCGTGCCAAACAGGCCGATATAGGGCGAAATGGAGCCGACCGAAGCCAGGAAGGACAGCTTGCCTTCCAGCGTATCCAGCTCGCGCTGGTAGCTGGCGCGCATGGCGCGGCGCGTGCCGTCCAGCGTGGTGGCATCGTCCACCTGGCGCTCGCGCTGCTTGAGAAATTCGCGCATGCCGCTGGCGAACATGCGTTCCAGTGGACCGGCCAGCTTGGCATTCTGGCTGGCGGCAGCGTGCAGTTCCTGCAGGCCCTTGCCGGACCAGAAGTCGCGGTCAAATTCGGCGTTTTGCGTGCGCGAGCGGCGCAGCTGGCCGATCTTGGCAAAAATCGCGGCCCAGCTGGCTACCGATATCACCAGCAGTATGGCCATTACGGCCTGCACGATCCAGCTGGCATTCAGCACCAGCTGCAGGATATTCATGTCGTTGTTCATTCCGGTCCTTGTTGGCCACCTTCAGGCGGCACCATCCTCGAGTGCCTGCAGCAGATCGACCGGCATGCGCGCCGACTGCATGCGCTCGGCGTTCACCCAGCCGATGCGGATAGTGCCTTCGCACAGCAGCGGCCCGTCCGGGGCACCCAGCCGTGCACTCTGGCCGATCACGACCGAGGCGCGGCCCAGCTGCAGCGGCGTGGCACTGACGCAGAGCACATCGTCCAGTCGTGCCGGACGGTGGTACTTCATTTCGGTGCCGGTGACCACGAACATGCCGCCGGTCTGCTCGCGCAGCGCCTGCTGTTCGATGCCCTTGGCGCGCAGCCATTCGGTGCGTGCCCGCTCGAAGAATTTCAGGTAGTTAGCATAGAAGACGATGCCGCCGGCATCGGTGTCTTCCCAGTAAACGCGGATGGCAAAGTGAAACATGATGTTGCGGTGCAGCAGTCGGTTACAGCTGCTGCAGGCGGGTGATCGCCTGTTGCAGCAGCGGCAGGGCGCTGGCAGTAGAAAAACGCAGGAAGCGGCTGGTATCGGCGGTGCCGAAATCACGCCCCGGCGTGGCCACGATATGGGCGCGCTGCATCAGGGCAAAAGTCGCGTCCCAGCTGTTGTCCACGCCCAGCCGTTCGAACCAGGGACTGCAATCGGCCCAGGCGTAAAAGGCACCATCGGGCATCACCGGCACGTCCAGGCCGAGTGCCTGCAGCTGCGGCACAAACCAGTCGCGGCGTGTGCGGAATTCGGCACGGCGCTGCTCGTACAGTGCCAGGCTCTCCGGCTCGAAGCAGGCCAGCGCGGCATGCTGCGACACCGTGCTGGCGCAGATGAACAGGTGTTGTGCCAGCAGTTCGACCTGGCGTGCCAGTGCCGGCGGCAGCACCAGCCAGCCCAGGCGCCAGCCGGTCATGCAGAAATACTTGCTGAAGCTGTTGATGCTGATGATGTGGTCATCGATTGCCAGCGCGCTGTGGCTGTAGGCATCGTCGTAGCTCAGGCCCAGGTAGATCTCGTCCACGATGGTGACGCCGCCACGGGCCTTGACCACCTCGTGGATGGCACGCAGTTCCTGCGGCGCAATCGAGGTGCCGGTCGGGTTGGACGGCGAGGCCAGCATGACGCCGCGTGTGGCATCGGTCCAGTGCTGCAGCACCTGCTGCGCGCTGAGCTGGAAGCGCTGTTCCGCTGTGGCCGGGATCATGCGTGGCGTGCCACCGGCAACGCTGACAAAGTGGCGGTTGCACGGGTAGCTCGGGTCCGGCATCAGGATCTCGTCGCCGGACTGGATCAGTGCCAGGCAGACCAGTTGCAGCGCGGCCGAGGCACCGGCGGTGACGACGATGCGATCCGGGTCAATCTGCAGGCCAAAACGGTCGGCGTACCACTGGCTGATGCGCTCGCGTAGTGCCGGCAGGCCGTTGGCAGCGGTGTACTGGGTCTGGCCGTCACGGATGCAGCGCTGCGCGGCTTCGGCCACCAGCGGTGCGGCGGTGAAATCCGGCTCGCCGATGTTCAGGTAGAGCATCGGATCGGCACCAGCCGGCAGCCGGGCCTGCAGCGCCTGCGCCGCCTTGGCGATTTCCATCACATGGAAGGGCTCGATATGGCGGGCGCGCTCGGCCAGCCGCAGGGCGGCGGGGCTGCTCATGCGCGCGGTTTGCGGTCGTGCTCGACCTCGGTGGCACGCAGCTGGCCGGCCAGCGCATGCAGGATGCCGTTGACGTACTTGTGGCCATCGGTACCGCCAAAGGACTTGGCCAGCTCGATGCACTCATTGAGCACGACGCGCCACGGCACGTCCAGACAATGCTGGAACTCATACACGCCGATCCACATCACGGCATGTTCGATCGGGGAGATTTCCGGCCAGCTGCGGTCCAGCTGCGGCGTGATCAGGGCGTCCAGCTGTTCGGCCTCGGCCACGCAGCCGTGGAACAGTGCGTCGAAATGCGCCAGATCGCATTTGTGGAAACCGCTCAGGTCGCGCGTGAAGGCGTCAATCGCGGCGGCATCGTTCTTGCCGACCAGGTACTGGTAGAGTGCCTGCACGGTGAATTCGCGTGCCAGACTGCGCGGAGACTTGCCGCTTTTGCTGCGCGGCTTGCCGGCCGTCTTGGCCGGTTTCTGTTGCGCTTGTTGCGGCTGCAGTGAGGCCGCCAGCGCCTGTTCCGGCGTTTGCGGGGTATCGGGGGTATCAGGAGTCTGCATGGTGGATCAACTTGCCATGGTTTGCATCAGCAGCGCCATTTCCACGGCCACGCGGGCAGCATCAACGCCTTTTTCGACCTGGCGTGCCTGGGCCTGCTCCAGGTTCTCGACCGTCAGGATGGCGTTGGCAATCGGCAGCGCATGGTCCAGCGACACACGCGTGACGCCGGCACCGGATTCATTGGCCACCAGCTCGAAGTGGTATGTCTCGCCGCGGATGATGCAGCCCAGCGCGATCAGCGCGTCGTAGCCGGAGCGGTCGGCCAGCGCCTGCAGCGCCAGCGGCACTTCCAGTGCACCTGGCACCTGCACCAAGGTGACGTGCTTGGCCTTGACTCCCAGCTCCATCAACTCGGACAGGCAGGCTTCGGTCAGGGTGTCGGTGATGTCGGCGTTCCAGCGTGCCTGCACGATGCCGATGCGCAGCTTCTTGCCATCCAGCTGGCTGGTGATTTCGGGGTTGCCCTTGTTGGCGTCTTTCATGGATGTTTCTCTCAGATAGGGGTTCAGGACTGGCTGGGAGGGGAGGTAAAACCGACCACTTCCAGGTCGTAACCGGCCATGCTCGGCATGCGGCGCGACTTGCCCATGATGTTGATCTTGCGTACGCCGCACTCGCGCAGCACCTGGGCACCAATGCCGTAGCTGCGCAGGTCGTGGCTGCGGTTGCCCGGGGCCACGCTGGGCTGGGCCGTGCCGTTGAACTGGGCCAGCAGCTGCTCGGCGCTTTCGCCGCAGTTCAGCAGCACCACCACGCCACGCTGCTGGGCGTGGATGTAGCGCAGGCTGTCTTCCAGGCTCCAGCTGTGCAACTGGCGGTCAACCTCTAGCGCGTCCAGCACCGACAGGGGCTCGTGCACGCGCACCGGCACCTCGTCGGCTTCGTCCCAGCTGCCCTTGACCAGCGCCAGGTGCAGGTTGCCGCTCGGCAGGTCCTGGTAGGCATGTGCCATGAACTCGCCATGCGCCGTCATCAGCTTGCGGCTGGCCATCTTGCGGATCATGGATTCGGTGCGGCTGCGGTGCTCGATCAGATCGGCAATGGTGCCGATCTTCAGGCCGTGCTCGGCGGCAAATTTCTGCAGGTCGGGCAGGCGCGCCATGGTGCCGTCATCGTTCATGATCTCGCAGATCACGGCGGACGGGCTGGTGCCGGCCATGCTGGCCAGGTCGCAGCCGGCTTCGGTATGGCCGGCGCGCATCAGCACGCCACCATCCACCGCCTGCAGCGGGAAGATATGGCCAGGCTGCACCAGATCGCTGGCCTTGGCATCGGGTGCCACGGCGGCCTGCACGGTGCGGGCACGGTCAGCGGCGGAGATGCCGGTGGTGACGCCTTCGGCGGCCTCGATGGAGACGGTGAAGGCAGTGGCGTAGACGGTGCCGTTGTTGGTCGTCATCGGCGACAGGCCCAGGTGCTGGCAGCGCTCGCGCGTCAGCGTCAGGCAGATCAGGCCGCGGCCATAGCGTGCCATGAAGTTGATGGCTTCGGGCGTGACATGGTCGGCGGCCAGGATCAGGTCGCCTTCGTTTTCGCGGTCTTCGTCATCGATCAGGATCACCATCTTGCCCGCGCGCATGTCGGCCACGATATCGGCCACGGGGGAGATGGGAGCGAGCACGGCATCGGCCGGCGCACGGGAAGTATCGGTCATGGGTATCTTCAAGTGGGCGCCCGCGTTGGGCGCTGCTGGGAGGGGTATTTCCCTATTATCGCGCATTGGGCTGCCAGCGCCAGCCATTTGGCGCTGGCTCCCTGCTGGCGATGGGGCCTCGTCAGCCTTGGCCGTCTTGTCGGCGCTGGGCCGCCTGCAGTGCCATGAAGGTCCACAACAGCAGCAGGCTGGCACCCCAGACGCTGGCCATGCCGATCGCCAGCTTGAGCCCGCTGCCAAACAGCAGCGGCACGACAAAGCCGGCCACCGTGGCAAACACCGACATCTGCACAAAGGATTGCATCGATGCCGCCATGCCCTGGTTGCGCGGGAAGTAGTCCATCGCCGCCATGGTCACGCTGGGCGTGAGGAAGGATAGGCCAAAGGAATAGGCAAACAGCGGCAGCACGGCCCAGGGCACGCTGATGGCCGGACCGGCCCACAGGTTGTAGCCGAGGTTGAGGGCTACACCCAGGCCGGTGATCCAGTAGGCCAGCACGACGAAGCGGCGCCGTGTCAGCCGCGCCGCCAGCCGCGCGGCCAGCGCCGAGCCGGTGATCAGGCCGCCGACCAGCGGGATGAACATCCAGCCGAAATCGGTTTCCTCCAGGTGCAGCAGATCCATGATGAAGTGCGCAGCCGAGCCGACGTAGAGCGAGAAGCCGGCAAAGGCCAGCGCCATCAGGAACACCAGCAGCATGAAGCGCAGGTGGGTGACCGAGGACAGATAGCCGCGCGCCAGCTGCGAGGCCTTGAATGGCTGGCGTTTTTCTTCCGGCAGGCTTTCCGGCAGATAGCGCCAGCACAGCACCAGCAGCAGCGCGCCGAAGACCGCCGAAGCGCCGAAAATCCAGCGCCAGCCCAGGTGCACCTCGAGCCAGCCGCCCATGATCGGAGCCAGCGCCGGTGCCAGGCCAAACACCATGGTCATGTGCGACATCATGCGTTGCGCATCCGGGCCGTGGAACAGGTCGCGCACCACGGCACGGCCAACGACACCGCCGCCGCCCGATCCCAGCCCTTGCAGCACGCGGAAGGCCAGCAGCCATTCGATGCTCGGGCTGAAAGCCGCGCCAATCGAGGCCAAGGTGTATAGCACCAGCGAGCCCAGAATCACCTTGCGCCGGCCAAAGGCATCGGACAGCGTGCCATAGAACAGCATCATGCCGGCCATGGCGTAGAGGAACAGGCTGAGCGTCTGCTGCATCAGCACATCGGTGGTGCCGAGATCGGCCCGGATCGAACGGAACGCGGGCAGGTAGGCGTCGATCGCCAGCGGGCCGACCATGGTCAGCGCCGACAGCAATAGCAGCATGCGGAAATAAAAGGACATCCCGTGAATGTAGCCGGGAATGGCGCGCGCAAACGGGACGCAGTTGCAATGCGCTGTAACGCCAGTCGGAGATCAGCGGGCCAGAAAAACGGCATGCCGTCAATGACCGCATGCCGTCCGGGGCAGGCCACAGCCTGCCAGGAGTGCTGCCGGATTACTGCGCCGTCCAGCCGCCGTCCATGTTCCAGGCCGCGCCGACGATGTTGTTGCCGGCCGGCGAGCAGAAGAACACCGCTAGCGCGCCCAGCTCTTCGGGCGTGGTGAAGCGCAGCGAGGGTTCCTTTTCGCCCAGCAGGTCCTTTTGTGCCTGCTCCACGCTGATGCCTTGTGCGGCAGCGCGGTCATCGATCTGCTTTTGCACCAGCGGGGTCAGCACCCAGCCCGGGCAGATTGCGTTGCAGGTCACGCCGTTCTGGGCGTTTTCCAGTGCCACGGCCTTGGTCATGCCGACAATGCCGTGCTTGGCGGCGACGTAGGCGGTCTTGCCGGCCGATGCCACCAGGCCGTGGATGGAGGCCACGTTGATGATGCGGCCCCAGCCGGCCTGCTGCATGGCCGGCAGTGCCAGGCGCATGGTGTGGAAGGCGCTGCTCAGGTTGATGGCGATGATGGCGTCCCACTTTTCGACCGGGAAGGATTCGATGTTGGACACGTGCTGGATGCCGGCGTTGTTGACCAGGATGTCGACGCGGCCGAATTCCTGCGCGGCAAACTGCATCATGGCTTCGATCTGGTCCGGCTTGCTCATGTCGGCGCCGTGGTAGGCCACGCGCACGCCGTGGTCACGACCGGCTTCCAGTACTTCGCGCTGCGGCCCGTCGGCATCGCCAAAACCGTTCAGTACCACGTTGGCACCCTGGGCCGCCAGTGATTTGGCAATGCCCAGACCGATGCCGCTGGTGGAACCGGTAACCAATGCCGTCTTGCCTTTCAACATGTGTCTCTCCTCGCAAATAGGTGAATATCAGGTAGTATCAAAAATCATCATAACAGCGCCGCGGGGCCAGATTATTGGCATCCCTACGGCGAGCGAGGAGACAACATGACGACATCGGCACCCGCCCTTCATCACATGGTTTGCAACGCAGGGCCGCAGGCCTTCCGGCAGGCCTGGTGGCAGTGGGGCCAGCCTGATGCCGCGCACGTGGTGGTCTGTGTGCACGGCCTGACGCGTCAGGGCCGCGACTTTGACGCGCTGGCCCAGACGCTGCTGGCCGATGCCGATGCCGCTGCGCGTGGTCTGCCGCCACTGCGCATCATCTGCCCGGACATTGCCGGTCGTGGCCAGAGCGAATGGCTGCGTGACCACACGCTGTACCAGGTACCGGTTTACGTGGGCGCCATGCTGCAGCTGCTGGCGCACTTGCAGCAGCAGGCTCCCATCACCCGTCTCGACTGGGTCGGTACCAGCATGGGCGGCCTGATCGGCTTGGGCATGACGGCGGCGCAGGCAATGCCGGTCTGGCCGCAGGGCGTGCCGCACTTCAGCCGCATGGTGCTGAATGATGTGGGCCCGACGCTGTCCTGGCAGGCGCTGAGCCGCATCGGCAGCTATGTGGGCGACACCGGTCATTTCGCCAGTGAGGCAGAGGCAGTGGCGCATCTGCGTGAACGCTTTGCCGCCTTTGGCCCGCATTCGGATGAGGAATGGACGCAATTGAACCAGGCGCAGCTGATGCCGCACCCGCAGGGCGGCTGGCGCCAGCATTATGATCCGGCGATTGGCCGTGCCTTTGGCGATATCAGCCAGGACGCCTGGGCGCAGGGCGAGGCCATGCTGTGGCAGATGTACGACGCGATCCAGGCGCCGCTGCTGCTGCTGCGCGGTGCCGATTCCGA
>JAAYCV010000239.1 GCA_012729605.1 Ramlibacter sp.
CGCGCTGGCCCGCCAGCTTGAAGACCTCGAGCTCGACGTCCACGGCAGCGCGAAGCCCGGACCAGCCGCGTGCACCCTTGCTGGCGTCCTTGCCGCTGTGGTGCACCAGGAGCACCAGCGCGCCAGAAGCGCGATGGATACCCTTCAGGTGGGTCAGGGCCAGGCCCACGTCCTCGCCGCTGTTCTCATTGCCGCCCGGGGTCACCTGGGCGAAGGTATCCACGATCACCAGGTCAGCCCCGCCGAAGGCCTTGATGGCCTTGGCCACGTCCAGCGCATCGGTCTTGGCCAGCATGTTGGGCGCGGCGTGGATCACGCCGAACGGGACTTCAGCCAGATCAATGCCCTGATGCTGGGCGTAGGCCTTCAGGCGCTTGCGGAAACCGCCGCCGCCTTCGGCCGCCACGTAGACCACGCGGCCCTGCTTGACTCGCAGGCCACGCCAGGCAACACCACGCGCCACGGCCATGGCCAGATCCAGCACGGCGAAGGTCTTGCCGCTGCCGGATTCGCCATACAGCACCGCCAGCTCGGCGCGCGGCAGCACGCCCTTGACATACCAGCCCTTGTCGGCCACTCCGGAGAAGTCAGCCGCCGGCACCACCTGGAAGCGCGGCGGCTTCTCGGGGTTGGCTTCCGCCTCTCCGGACACATCATCGAAGTCGTCGGCCGTGGCCAGCTCCGGGTTGACGTGGGCCGTGGACATCTTCAGCAGGCTGCGTGCCGTGACCACCGTGCCGGTGTCGTCGAACGAATCCCAGTGCTTGCGCAGGGATTCGGTGCCCGGGTATTTGTCTTCACTGCCCTGGCTCCACTCGTCCCACAGGTCGAAGCGCTCGCCGCCTGTCTCATGGTGCAAGGCCATGCCCACACGCAGCCAGTCCTCATAGCCCACATCCGGATCCAGACCGTCCAGCAGCTCAAGCAACTGGCGCTCTGACAGTTCCAGCGTAGGCTCGTAGGTCATCAGGGGATCTGCGTCATGCTTGCGGCGCTCACCGACGCGCTGCTGGTACAGCTGGCGCACGTCCTCCGGAAGCTCCGCTACGGTGTCCCCACTGTCCAGCAGATCGCACACGTCCAGCGTGTTGCCGGTGTAGGTGACGAAGCCGGCCGTGCTGAAGCTTTCGAAACCGTAGGGGCCGTCATGCGACTTGCCGTTGCCCAGCTCGCCATGGAAGAAGGCGCGCACACCGGTGCCGGATGGCGACAGCTCGGCATAGGTGCCGGCGACCAGCTTCTCCACCTCGGGGTTCACGTTGCCGTCGGCATCGACACAGTTGTCGAAGTCCAGCGCGGTGACATTGAAGCCGTCCAGCAGTGCCAGGCCCACGCCGTCGTAGCCGCGCTGCCTGGCGATTTTCAGGGCGACATCGAAGGGCACCAGCTGGCTGCGATCCTCGGGCGTGCCGTGGTCGGCGTAGCGGCGGTAGCCGTTGGCGTAATACGGCACCTTGCGCGGCTTCTTGCCCTTGACACCGGGTTCGAATTTCCAGACCAGCCAGCCGCGAAGGCTGCGCAGGTCGGCGGGGGATGTTTGAGGGATGGAGGGCATCACA
>JAAYCV010000043.1 GCA_012729605.1 Ramlibacter sp.
TCCGGGTGCACGCCCTTCTCTTCACACTTGGCGCGGTAGGGAGCCACGTTGTCGTAGGCGTGGCGCACCGACCACTTCAGGCGCTCGAGCTGCAGCGCAGAGATTTCATCACGGCTGGCCGATTCGATCGCGTGCAGGCCCTTGCCGTTGGTTGCGGGTTGATGTTTCATGGATGTCTCCAGATTGTCTGTTGTGGGAGAAAAGTGCGACTGCTCAGGCCGCGTCAGTGAAGCTGGTGGTCACTTCGCCACGGATGCGATAGCTCTTGCCGCGGAACAGGGCCACGACCGGGCCACCGACCACGCTGACCGTGACGTCATAGACGCCAGTACGGCCGGAAGCGGAGCGCTCCTCGCCGCGCGCTTCGAGCAGATCGCCCTCGCGCGCCGGCGCCAGAAAATCGATATGGCAGGCCGAAGCCACCGTATTCAGGTTGTAGCTGTTGCAGGCGTAGGCAAACGCGGTGTCGGCCAGCGTGAAAATCATGCCGCCGTGCGCAATGTGGTGGCCGTTGGCCATGTCCGGACGCACGCGCATGCGCAGCGTGGCCTTGCCGGGCGTGACCTCGATGCGCTCCATGCCGAGGGCGTGGGCGGTGGCATCGCGTTGCCACATGGCATCGGCAGCCGCCGTGGCCAGTGCTTGGGCTTCCTGCGGCGTCAGTTCGGGTTGCTTATCCATGCTGCTTGCCTCCTGCCAGTACGGTCTGCTGGATCCAGGGCGAGACGCGATAGCGGTCTTCGCCGTAGAACGCGGCCAGGTTAGCCAGCACGTCACGCACATGCGCCAGGCCGACGTCTTGCGCCCAGGCCAGCGGGCCGCGCGGGTAGTTCACGCCCAGTTGCATGGCCACGTTAGTGCTCTCGACATCGCAGACGCCGGTATTGACTGCATCGGCCGCTTCGTTGGCCAGCATGGCGACGGTACGCATCACGGCTAGGCCGGGCACGTCACGCAGCACGGACACGGCGTAGCCGGCAGCCTGCAGCAGGCCGGTCACGGCCTCGGTGGCAGCAGCATCGGCCTGCAGCGCGGCGGCAATGGCCAGGCGCGTGGCCTTGGTGTAGTCCAGCGCCAGGTCCACCAGCACCAGGTTGTTGCAGCCCAAGGCATGGGCGCGCTGGGTGGCCGTGCGGCCATCGGTCAGGCAGAGCACGGTGTCGCCAATCTGCGCCACGCGGCCATCGGCCTGCGCCGGCTGCTGCGTGAAGGCCACGCCCGCCTGTTGCAGACGGCTGGCCAGTGCCTGTGCCAGCGGGCAGTCGCCATGCAGCACGATGTTGGCCGGTGCGGCCACGGCGGCAGCGGTTTGCGGTTGCGGCTTCTCGGCGCCTTCGGCGTAGTCGTAGAAACCACGGCCGGTCTTGCGGCCCAGGAAACCGGCATCCACCAGATCCTGCTGCATCAGCGAGGGCAGGAAGCGCTGGTCGTTGTAGAAGGCGTTCCAGACCGACTTGGTCACGGCAAAGTTCACGTCGTGGCCGATCATGTCCATCAGCTCGAACGGGCCCATGCGGAAGCTGCCAGCCTCGCGCAGGATCGCGTCCAGCGTGGCGATATCGGCCGCACCCTCGCCTGCCAGACGCAGGCTTTCGGCGTAGTAGGGACGCGCCACGCGGTTGACGATGAAGCCGGGCGTGGACTTGGCGTGCACCGGGGTCTTGCCCCAGGCAGCGGAAGTGTCATGGATGATCTCGGCCACCTGGCGGTCGGTAGCCAGGCCGGAGACGACTTCAACCAGCTTCATCAGCGGAGCCGGGTTGAAGAAGTGCATGCCGACCAGCTGCTGCGGACGCTTCAGCGCCGCGCCGATGGCGGTGACGGAGATCGAGGAGGTGTTGGTGGCCAGGATCGCGTCTGCAGCGACGATGTCTTCCAGTTCGGCAAACAGCTTGCGCTTGACGTCCAGGTTCTCGACGATGGCTTCGATCACCAGGGCGGCATCGGCAAATTCCTGGTTGCTGGCGGCCGGCAGCAGGCGTGCGCCGGCGGCTTCGGCCTCTTCGGCGCTCATGCGGCCTTTCTCGGCCAGCTTGCCGAACATCTTGCGGATGTTGGCAATCGCCTGTTCGGCGGCACCTTCACGGGCATCCAGCAGACGCACGGTGTGGCCAGCCTGGGCGGCGACCTGGGCAATGCCGGCGCCCATGGCACCAGCACCAATCACGGCAACCACACGGCTGGTGGGCAATGCTTGACTCATGTTCAGGCTCCGGTAAAGCGCGGTGCGCGTTTTTCCAGGAAGGCAGACACGCCTTCCACATAGTCGGCGCTGCGGCCCATTTCACGCATCAGCATGCCTTCCAGCGTCAGGTGCTGTTCCAGCGTGTGGCTGGAGGCAGTCAGCATGGCCTGGCGCGTGCGCACCAGGGCCTTGGTCGGCATGGCGGCCAGCTGGGCAGCCAGGGCGTCGATGCGGGCAGCGAAGTCGTCGTTCGGCACGGCTTCCCAGATCAGGCCCCACTCGGCGGCCTTGGTGGCCGGCAGCTTTTCGCCGGTCATGGCCAGGCCCATGGCGCGGGCAAAGCCCAGGCGCTGCGGCACGATCCAGGAGCAGGCGGTATCGGGAATCAGGCCGATCTTGGCGAACGGCAGCATGAAGGCGGCCGATTCGGTGGCCACCACCATGTCGCACACCAGCGCCAGGCTGGCGCCGGCACCGGCGGCGATGCCGTTGACGGCGGCGATGGTCGGCACGCGCAGGCTGGCCAGTTGCATCACCAGCGGCTTGTAGCGGCGTTCCACCACGTCACCCAGGTCGGGCGGCGTGCCTTCGCCGGGCACGAAGCGCACTTCGGCATCGGCCAGGTCCTGGCCAGCACAGAAGCCACGGCCATTGCCGGTCAGCACCAGCACGCGCACGCTGGCGTCGTCCTGCACCTGTTGCAGCGCAGCGCGCAGCTCGTCGTGCATGGTGCCGTTGAAGCTGTTCATCTTGTCCGGGCGATTCAGCGCCAGTCGCGCCACGCCCTGCTGGATGTCCAGCGTGATGGTTTCAAACGTCATGCCGGACTCCTCAGACGTGGTAGCGGCGCTGCACCACGCGGAAGCGGTTGGCCACGAAGGCGGAATCCGCATAGGAGGCGTTGGCAGACGGGTTGCCACCGGTGCCGTGGTAGTCGGAGAAAGCGGAAGACTGGTTCACGAACACGCCGCCCAGTAGGTTGATCGACAGGGCGACCTTGCCGCGCCAGGTGGCTTCGGTCATGGCGTCCAGGTAGTCCTGCTTGGTGGAGTAGACACCCACGGTCAGGGAGCCGTGCGTCTTGACGATGCGCTCGGACAGGGCCAGCGCGCCAGCGGCGCTGTCGGCCTTGACGACAAAGCTGATCGGGCCAAAGCGCTCTTCCATGTAGGCGGCTTCGTCGGCAGCATCGACCGCCAGCAGCACCGGGGTGCGCACGTCGGCGTTCGGGAAATCGGGGTTGTCCAGCTTCTTGGAGGCCAGCACGACCTTGCCCAGCTGGCCACTGTTGGCCAGGTCGACACGCTCAGCCGTAGCCGTGGACTGCATCGCACCCAGCACGGCGTGGGCGACTTCCGGCTTGCCCAGGAAACGCTCGATGGAAGCACCCAGGTCGGCACAAACCTCGTCATAGCTCTTGTGACCCTGGTCGGTCTCGATGCCTTCTGCCGGCACGATCACGGCCTGGGTAGTGGTGCACATCTGGCCGGAGTACAGCGACAGGGTGAAGGCCAGGTTGTTCAGCATCGCCTTGTAGTTGTCAGTGGACTCGATCACCACGTTGTTCACGCCAGCCAGCTCGGCGTAGACCTGCGCCTGGCGGCAGTTGTCGATCAGCCACTCGCCAAACACGTTGCTGCCGGTGAAGTCAATCGACTTGACGGACTCGTGCTGGGACAGAGCCTGGGTCACGCTGCGCTTTTCAGCGACGCACAGGGTCACCAGGTTGGGGTCGATACCGTTCTCGGCCAGCACGGCGCGGATGGTACGCACGGTGATGGCAGCCGGCAGGATGCCGTTGCTGTGCGGCTTGACGATCACGGCGTTGCCGGTAGACAGCGCAGCGAACAGGCCGGGGTAGGTGTTCCAGGTCGGGAAGGTGCCGCAACCGATCACCAGGCCGATACCGCGGCCGACGATCTCGAAGTGCTTCTTCATCACCAGCGCCGGGTTCTTGCCCTGCGGCTTTTCCCAGTGGGCGGTGGTTGGCACGAAGCTCTGCTCGCGCCAGGCGTAGGCGACAGCCTCGAGGCCACGGTCCAGCGCGTGGGCAGAACCGGCCTGGAAGGCCATCATCCAGCCCTGGCCGGTCGTCATCATGACGGCGTGGCCCATTTCGAAGGCCTGCTTGTGCAGACGATCCAGGATTTCGACGCAGATGCCCATGCGGCCTTCGGCACCCACGGCCTGCCAGCCCTTCATGGCGTCCAGGCCAGCGGCGATCAGCGCCTCGTGGTCGCACACCGGGTACTTGATGTTCATCTCGATGCCGTAGGGAGAGGCTTCGTTGCCACCCCAGCCAGTCTGGCCCGGCTGATCCAGTTCGAACTGCTTGCCCAGATGTGCCTCGAAAGCCGCCTTGCCATCAGCGGCAGCGGTTTCGCCGTAGAGCTTGGGGCTCGGCATCTCGGGATAGGGCGACCAGTAGCCGCGCGTGGCGATGGCGTTGAGGGCGCCATCCAGGGTAGCGCGGTGCTTTTCGAACAGGGGATGAGACATGTGCTAGCTCCAGAACTTGGGGGTAAGTGGGGAGAGCAGAGGCCGCATGACACGCCAAAACGACAACGTGCTACAGGCAATCTGCATTTCGAAGATGAAATGTATCACGTTTGATCCAAGTCAAATTAGTGGTTTCCCCTATACGTGACTCAGAATCGTGTTGCCAAGTGTTGATTCGGTGACATTTCAGAGACAGTTGGCAAGGGCCTGTCCTGAACATACACACTATCATGTACGACACAAAAAAACCCGGCTTTCTTGCGAAGAGCCGGGTTAATCCCTGTCTGCCAGCGGGTCAGAACTGTTCGTGCGGACCGAGGTAGCGCCACTGCCCGACCGGCAGCTTGCCGAGCACCACCTGGCCGATGCGCACGCGCTTGAGGCCGACCACTTTCAGCCCGACCGCTTCGCACATGCGGCGGATCTGGCGCTTCTTGCCTTCGACCAGCACGAAGCGCAACTGCTCCAGGTTTTGCCAGTCCACCTGCGCCGGCTGCAGCGGCACGCCGTCCAGGCTCAGGCCATGGCGCAGCAGCGCGAGCTGGTCCGCCGGGAACACCGACTGCACGTCCTGACTGACGATGCCACGCGGCGACTGGTATTCGACGCGCACCAGGTATTCCTTGTCGGTGGTGCTGTCCTCGCCGATCAGCTGGCGCGCCACGCGGCCGTCCTGCGTCAGCACCAGCAGGCCGGTGGAATCGATGTCGAGTCGACCTGCCGGCGCCAGGCCGCGCAGCTGCTGCGGCTGGAAGCGCTGGCGCACCTGGCAGTCCTGCCAGCGGCTGGCGGCGCGGATCAGGCTGGCGGCGCTCTGGTAGCCGTCTTCGGGCTGGCCGCTGACATAGCCAACCGGCTTGTGGATCAGGATGGTGACGCGCTGCTCCTGCTGGCCACGCGCCGCCTTCTGCACGCGGATTTCGTCCTCGATACGGACGCGCTGGCCGGTTTCGGCTGCTTCGCCATTCACCAGCACCCA
>JAAYCV010000240.1 GCA_012729605.1 Ramlibacter sp.
CCGGCCACCATCAGCAGCTGCTTGAACAGCTGCGGCGACTGCGGCAGCGCAAAGAAATGGCCATCGTGCACGCGGCTCGGCACCAGGTAGTCACGCGCGCCTTCGGGCGTGCTCTTGGTCAGCATCGGCGTCTCGATGTCGATGAAGCCATTGGCATCCAGGAACTTGCGCACTTCCATCGCCACCTTGTAGCGCAGCATCAGGTTGCGCTGCATGTAGGGGCGGCGCAGGTCCAGCACACGATGCGTCAGGCGCGTGGTCTCGCTCAGGTTGTCGTCGTCCAGCTGGAACGGCGGCGTGACAGAAGCATTCAGCACGTTCAGCTCGTGGCACAGCACCTCGATCTTGCCGGAGGCAATGTTGTCGTTGGTCGTGCCTTCGGGACGCGCGCGCACCAGACCCTTGATCTGCACGCAGAACTCGTTGCGGATGTCTTCCGCCACCTGGAACATCTCGGGACGGTCCGGATCGCACACCACCTGCACATAACCCTCGCGGTCACGCAGGTCGATGAAGATCACGCCACCATGGTCACGACGGCGGTTGACCCAGCCACACAGGGTCACGGTTTCGCCCAGCTGGGCCTCGGTCACCTGACCGCAGTACATCGAACGCATTGCCATTTTTCAGTCTTTCTGGCCCGTTGCAACGGGCACATGCTTGGTTTGTGTGTTGGAGACGGAACGCCGGCCGGCGTTCAGTCGGTAGAAGAAGATGAGGTGCTGCTGGCGCCGGGAGTTGCCGCAGCCGGGCTATCGGCCGCCGGCTTGGAGCCGGCACTGCCGCTGCTGCCACCGCGGAAATCAGTCACATACCAGCCGGAACCCTTGAGCTGGAAACCGGCGGCGGTTACCTGTTTCTGCAGGGACTCGGCGGAACACTGGGGACAGGTGGTCAGCGGGGCATCGCTGATCTTCTGGAGCACATCAAAAGTGTGGCCGCACGCTTGGCAGCCATAGGCATAAATCGGCATGGAACTATCAGATACGGAAAAAGCGGAGCCTGCGGCGCAGGCAAGCCATTCCCGATTATAAAGTCTGGGGCGAAAACTGCCGCACTACTCCCGCAGCGCAGCAGTGTACTCAGGCAATCAGGCGGCCTTCCTGCGGCGGCGTACCTTCAAAGTGCGGCACGTGGCCCTGCATATTCGGCACCCACTGCGGCAGCAGCGAGCCCGCCAGCATGCCGAACAGCGACGCCAGCACACCGGCCAGTTGCTGCGGGAACGCGGCATCCCAGCCCGGCATGAACATGAACAGCAGCCAGACACCGACGCCCAGCACGCAGGCGGCGATACCGCCCTGGCTGGTGGCCCGCTTCCAGTACAGGCCAAAGGTCAGCGGGATGAAGGCCCCCACCAGCGGCACCTGGTAGGCACCGGACACCATCTCGTAGATCGAGGTGCCTTCCATCGCAATCGCGTAGGCCAGCACGATGGCGGAGAAGCCCAGCACCGCCCAGCGCATCGCCTTGAGCGTAGCGCGGTCATCCATCTGCACGAAATGGCGCAAGATGTTTTCAACGAAGGTAGTCGTGGGCGCCAGCAGCGTGGCCGAGGCACAGGACTTGATCGCCGACAGCAGCGCGCCAAAGAACACCACCTGCATCGCAAACGGCATCTTCTCCATCACCAGCGTTGGCAGCACCTTCTGCGGATCGTCGGCAATCAGCGCCTCGGCCTGTTCGGGCATGACGATCAGTGCCGTCGCCACCAGGAAAATCGGCACGAAGGCAAACAGGATGTACATGCTGCCGCCAATCACCGGACCGATGGTGGCGGCACGCACGTCACGCGCCGACATCACGCGCTGGAACACGTCCTGCTGCGGAATCGAGCCCAGCATCATGGTGATGGCCGCAGCAAAAAAGGCCAGCATTTCGCCATAGGTCGGCTCGGGCCAGAAGCGCAGCAGATCCCTGCTGGAAGCCAACTCCAGCACCGGCTCCAGGCCGCCTGCCATGTCGCTGGCGAAATAGGCCAGCAGCAGCAGACCGACGATCAGTACGATCATCTGCACGAAATCGGTCACGGCCACCGACCACATGCCGCCAATCAGGGTATAGGCCAGGATGGACACCATGCCCAGCGCCATGCCCCAGGGCACCGAAATCAGGTCGTTCGACAACAGGTTGAACACCAGACCCAGCGCCACCACCTGCGCCGAGACCCAGCCCAGGTAGCTGATCATGATCAGGATCGAGCAGAACACCTCGACAAAGGTGCCGTAACGTACCTTGTAGTAGTCGCTGATGGTCAGCAGATCCATCTTGTACAGGCGCGCAGCAAAGAACACGCCAACCAGGATCAGGCACATGCCGGCGCCAAACGGGTCTTCCACGATGCCGCCCATGCCGTCCTGCATGAACTTGGCCGGAATCCCCAGCACCAGCTCGGAGCCGAACCAGGTGGCAAAGGTCAGCGTGATGATCATGGTCAGCGGCAGGTTGCGGCCGGCCACGGCAAAGTCGGCCGTGTTCTTCACGCGGCGCGCGGCATACAGGCCAATGCCGATGGTCACCGCCAGGTACAAAAAGACAAGAAAAAGCAGCATGTAGTTATCCCTCAGACGTCAGGCCTGATTTCCATGCTGCGCATTATCCGGGCAAAGAAAGGTCCGGACAGTCAGAAACCAGTCCGGACCGTGGTCAGTGGTGCATTCATGCTGCCAACTGCAGCATATTTGCGACAGTTGTCGCGGCCGCTTACAGGCGGAAAATCAGGCCCAGGTGCGGCAGGAGCTGCATCACCAGCAGGCCCAGTCCAAAGCCGATCGCGCCGTACAGCACTGCCTGCAGCAGGCGATTGGTCTGGCGCTGCTCCTTCAGCAGAGCGAGCAGCTCTTTCTGCTGTTGCTGCAGGGCCTGCTGTTGCGCCGGCTTGCCCTGCTCGCGCAGGAAGCGGCTCAGCAGCACCGGCAGCTCGGGCAGCAGGCGTGCGTACGACGGGGCTTCGCGCTTGAGCTCCTCGATGAAACGCTTCGGCCCCATCTGCTCCATCATCCACTTTTCAAGGAAGGGCTTGGCGGTACTCCACAGGTCCAGGTTCGGATCCATGTCGCGGCCCAGACCTTCGACGTTGAGCAGCGTCTTCTGCAGCAGCGTCAGCTGCGGCTGGATCTCCACCTGGAAACGGCGCGAGGTCTGGAACAGGCGCATCAGCACCATGCCCAGCGAAATCTCGCTCAGCGGACGGTCAAAGTACGGCTCGCAGACGCCGCGCACGGCAGCTTCCAGCTCGTCGATACGCGTCGTGGCGGGAGCCCAGCCACTTTCCACGTGCAACTCGGCCACACGCTTGTAGTCACGGCGGAAAAAGGCAGTGAAGTTCTGCGCCAGGTATTCCTTGTCGTACTCGGTCAGTGTGCCAACGATGCCAAAGTCCAGCAGGATGAAGCGGCCAAACGTGGCCGGCTCGACACTGACCAGCAGGTTGCCCGGGTGCATGTCAGCATGGAAGAAACCGTCACGGAACACCTGCGTGAAGAAGATGTTGACGCCATCACGTGCCAGCTTCGGAATGTCCACGCCCAGCTCGCGCAGGCGCTCGGTCTGGCTCACCGGAATGCCACGCATGCGCTCCATCACCAGCACATCCTGCGTGATGCATTCCCAGTACATCTCCGGAATCAGCACCAGATCCAGGCCTTCCATGTTGCGGCGCAGCTGTGCCGCATTGGCCGCCTCGCGCACCAGATCCAGCTCGTCGTGCAGGTACTTGTCGAATTCGGCCACGACCTCGCGCGGCTTCAGCCGGCGCCCGTCCTCGTTCAGGCGCTCGACCCAGCCGGCCATCATGCGCATCAGGCTCAGGTCCTTGCCGATCACCTGGTGCATGCCCGGACGCAGCACCTTGACCGCGACTTCGCGTTCCACGCCATGGCGATCGCGCATGCGGGCAAAGTGCACTTGCGCAATCGAGGCGCTGGCCACCGGCTCACGTTCGAACTCGGTGAACAGCACGTTGATCGGCTTGCGCAGCGAACGCTCGATGATTGCCACCGATTGCTCGGCCGGGAACGGTTCGACCTGGTCCTGCAGCAGGGCCAGCTCATTCGCAATATCTGGCGGCAGCAGGTCGCGCCGCGTTGACAGCACCTGGCCGAACTTGACGAAGATCGGGCCCAGCGTCTGCAGCGCCATGCGCAGGCGCACGCCGCGCGGCTGTTCCAGCTTGCGCCCCACGGTGAGCACGCGCGACACCATGCGCAAGCCCTTGTGCGGCACGCTGGTCAGCAGCAGCTCATCCAGACCGTAGCGGAAAAAGACCCAGATGATGTACAGGCCACGTGCAAATTTCATTGCCCGCCGCCCTGCTTCAGTGTATCAGCAGCATCAGCACCCGGCACCACCTTGCCGATCACGCCACGTGCCGCATCGGCCACGCTGCGGCCCACGCGCGCCAGCGTATGTGCCGGCACATCACCGATCACGCGCGCCAGATCTTCCTCGACGTCCCAGCGCAGATGATCCGCCATCCAGTTGATCTCGGCGGCCAGTTGTACATCGCCTTCGATGCGCACCGCCGGCTTGCCGCCCTGGATCGCGGTCCTGGCCAGATCCAGCGGTGAACCCTGATCGACAGTAATCACCAGGTCGGGCGAACCAGCAGTATCAGCCAGGTCGAACAAGCCGGCCGGCGTGATCTGCAGGCGCATGTCGAACTGGCGCCACTGGGCCAGCACGATGCGGCCTTTCTGGCGCAGCAGGCGCTGCTGCGCTTCAGGCTCCTGCATCACGACATGGTTGAGCACCAGCACGACGCGGCGCTGCAGCTCAT
Organism: Ramlibacter sp.; assembly: GCA_012729605.1. Taxonomy (GTDB): domain Bacteria; phylum Pseudomonadota; class Gammaproteobacteria; order Burkholderiales; family Burkholderiaceae_C; genus Brachymonas; species Brachymonas wangyanguii. Next base: position 4,778 of record JAAYCV010000240.1, read on the forward strand.
TCACCAGGCCTTCAGGCAGGGAAAACTTGTCCAGCAGGCCGGACGCGGAATCGGCCAGACGGCCAAGAAAGGAAAAGGGGGACTGTGGTGTTTCCATAGTCCCCCATTCTCCCTGATTTTGATGGCAGCTGCCGCCTCGGGCGTGCTGCCGTGTCACAAACCGTGGCCTTGCGCCACGATCCGGACCATTTACTGCATCGACTGGATGCCAGCCACCAGCCAGCCGCTCTGGCCGGACTTGGATTTGCTCATGTTCCAGACTTCGCGGAACGGGCTCAGGCCGGAATCATCCTCGTTCACCATACCGGAGAACTCGACGCTGGCCAGGTAGTCGTCAGCGGTTTCCTCGATACCCAGCAGCTGGGCGTCCAGCTTCTCGACCACGGTCTTGCTGGTACGGCCTTCCGCTTCACGCTCGGCCAGTTGCTGGCGCACTTCAGCCAGCATCTCGTCAGTCATCATGGCGCGCAGGCTGCTGGCATCGGCACGATCCCAGGCGTCCTGCAGCGTGTTGAAGTTGCGCTTGGCAGCGGTCAGGAAACCGTCGATGTCAAAACCGGCCGGCACGCCCCAGTTCTGCGAACCAGACAGAGCCGAACCGATCATGCTGCCACCAGCGGCCGGCTGGCTGGCCTGGAAATTGCTACCCTGGCTTTCCCACGGGCGGGCCGAGGCGTCATTGCCGACGTTCTTCGGGTTGTAGCTGCGCGGTGCCTGGGCGGCACCCTGGTAGGCCAGGTCCTGGGCCGGACGGGCAGCCGGTGCCGCATTGCGGCGGAACAGGCGCCACAGCACCACGGCGGCCATCACCGCCAGCAGGATCAGCATCACGTTGGCCAGGCCTTCGCCAAAGCCCAGCGCATTCGCCAGCCAGGCCAGGCCCAGACCAGCGGCCAGGCCGCCCAGCATGCCAGCCCACGGACGCTTGGGCGCCGCATTGGCAGCCGGTGCCGTCTGGTTGGCCTGGCGGCCAGGCTGTTGCGCCTGCTGCGTGGCCGTACCCTGCGCAGCGCCGCCCGGAGGCGTGGTGGACTGCTGCTGCGTCACGTTGGAAGACTGGCGTCCCATGGACTTGCCACCGCCCATGCGCTTGGCTTCGGCGTGAACACTGGTCAGGGCCAGCGTCAGTGCCAGCAGGATGGTCGGTAGTCGTCGCATAAAGGGATCTCCTGATAATGAAAATAGCGTGATTGATTATGAAGCAAATGGGGTCCCAAGACCCCATTTGCAAGCGATATCAATGTAAATTGTGGTCTATGGACTGCATCAGCACTTGATGCCAACGTGCAGCGCCACGACACCGGCCGTCATGTTGTGGTAGTCCACATGGCCAAAGCCGGCCTGCTTCATCAGCGCCTTGAGTTCTTCCTGGCCCGGGTGCATGCGGATCGATTCCGCCAGGTAGCGGTAGCTTTCCGCATCGCCGGCCACCATGCTACCCATGCGCGGCAACACGTTGAAGCTGTACCAGTCGTAGACTTTTTCCAGCGGCTTGGCCACGCGCGAGAACTCCAGCACCAGCAGCTTGCCGCCCGGCTTGAGCACGCGGTTCATTTCCTTGAGCGCCGCGTCCTTGTGCGTCATGTTGCGCAGGCCAAAAGCCACGCTGACCAGATCGAAATGGCCATCGGGAAACGGCAGCTTCTCTGCATCACACACTACCGTCGGCAGCACCAGACCCTTGTTCAGCAGGCGCTCGCGGCCAGTGCTGAGCATGGCGTAGTTGATATCGGTATGCACCACCTGGCCGGTCTTGCCAACCTTCTTGGCAAAGGCCAGCGACAGGTCACCGGTACCGCCGGCAATGTCGAGCGCGCGATCGCCCTCTTTCAGGTTGGCCACCATCACGGTATAGGCCTTCCAGGCACGGTGCAGTCCACCCGACATCAGGTCGTTCATGATGTCGTACTTGGACGCAACGGAGTCGAACACCCCGCGCACGCGCTTGGCCTTGTCTTGTTCGTCGACGGTCTGGAATCCGAAATGGGTCTGGCTCATGGCTGGCTACTGCAAATGGGGCTCACGGGGAGCGGAACCCCCATTCTAGCCGCCCAGCTCAGTGCTTGCTGCCGCAGCCGCCCGATCCGCAACCGCCACCCTGGCCGGATCGCGCTACCACCTGCTCATGCGGCAACAGGTCACGCGAAGCGCCCGCCTTGGCCAGACGCTCTTCATAGTCCTGCCACAAGGCCTGCTGCTCGTTGCCGAGCTTGTAGAGGTAATCCCAGGAGTAGATGCCGCTGTCGTGGCCATCACTGAAACGCGGCTGGATCGCGTAGTGCCCGACCGGTGTCAGGTCCACGATCTCGACCAGGCGCTTGCCGGTCTGCAGGACTTCCTGGCCTTCGCCATGGCCCTTGACCTCGGCCGACGGGGAATACACGCGCAGCAATTCAAACGGCAGCAGAAACTGCTTGCCGTCATCAAAACTCACTTCCAGCTGGCGCGATTGGGTATGTACGGTAATGCCGGTGGGATGCGGGGTATCGGGGCTCAGTCCAGCCATGGGTCGTCCTTGTCAGTATCAGCGCCGGTCACTCAGCGCATAGGCAATGGTACCCAGATCGACATACTCCAGCTCGCTGCCTACCGGAACCCCGCGTGACAGTCGGGTCACCTGCACGCCACGCGTCTTCAGCAGCTCAGTCAGCACATGTGCCGTGGCCTCGCCTTCGGCGGTGAAATTGGTCGCCAGGATCACTTCCTTGACCTGGCCCTCTTCCACCCGCTGCAACAGGCGTCCCAGCCCGATATCCTTCGGGCCGATACCGTCCAGCGGACTGAGCTTGCCCATCAGCACGAAATACAGGCCGCGGTAGGCCTGGGTGCGCTCCAGCGCCGACTGGTCTGCCGGCGTTTCGACCACGCACAGCAAGCCCGAATCGCGTGTCGGATCCTGGCAGGTGCTGCAGATCTCCTGCTCGGTGAAGGTATTGCACAAGCGGCAATGGTGCACGCTCTGGCAGGCATGCTGCAGCGCCTGCGCCAGCTGCTCGGCACCGGACCGGTCATGCTGCAGCAGGTGAAAGGCCATGCGCGAGGCCGAACGCACACCCACGCCGGGCAGGCGTCGCAAGGCCTCGATCAGGGCGTCCAGCGCATGGGCCTGGCTCACGGCGCGATCAGAACGGGAACTTCATGCCGGCGGGCATACCCGGCATGCCGGCTGGCATCAGCTTGGACATTTTTTCGGAGCTGACTTCCTCAGCCTTGCGTACGGCAGCGTTGAAGGCGGCGGCAACCAGGTCTTCCAGCATTTCCTTGTCGTCATCCAGCAGGCTGGGATCAATCTCGACGCGCTTGACGTCGTGCTTGCAGGTCATGGTGACCTTGACCAGGCCGGCGCCGGATTCGGCCGTCACTTCGACGTTGGCCAGTTCGTCCTGTGCCTTCTTCAGGTTGTCCTGCATGGCTTGCGCCTGCTTCATCAGGCCGGCGAGTTGTCCTTTGTTAAACATGGTGTTTCCTTTGCTTGTCAGGGTAGCCCTGCGACCAGGGCCGATTCAGGGGATTCGGGATTCAGGCAGCCGGATCAACCGGATCCGCTGCCGCGGTCTCCAGCAGCTGCACGCTGCCGGGCACGATCTGGGCCTCCATCTGCTGCACCATCTGCTGCACGAAGGGGTGGCTGCCGAACAGCTGCTCGGCATGCTGGCGCTGCTCTTCGCGCGTCTGCGTAATGCGCATGGCCGGGCTGTCAACGACACGCCCCAGCACTACTTGCAGCAGCACCGGATATCCGATATCAGCCAGCGCCTGCTCCAGACGCTTGCGGCTGGGCTCATGCTGCAGGGTTTCGGATTCGACACGCAGCGTCCAGAGCGCCTGGCCGCCTTCATTCTGCGCCTGTTCCAGCAACTGCGACTGCAGCAACAGCTCGCGCGTAAAGGCCGTGACCAGGCCCTGCTGCACGATTTGCGTGGCCAGCTGGCTCCACAGATCGCCATACTCGGTCGGCAACAGGCGTCGTGCTTCGACGACCTTCGCCTCATCCGGCACAGCCAGTTCGGCACGCGGCGGCGTCATGCTGCGCACCGGCAGGCGCATCAGGTCTTCCGCTGACACAGCGGCTGCTGCCGGTTTGGGCGTCTCTGCCACGGTCGGTGCAGCGGGCGCGGGCGCCACGGCCACAGCAACTTCCGCTTCAGGCATGACCATGTCAGCGGCTGGCGGGATATCCTCCCAGGGCGGGATACTGGCCGGTGGGGGCACGGCTACGGGTACTTTTGCCACGACCGCTTCAACATCTGGCGTGCCAGCAGCAGCCACAGGTTCGGATCGTACCGGTGCAACAGGTGCTTCTGTCGGCGCAGGCGTTGCAGAGCTGACGGTCTGCGCGCCCTGGCCGGCTGGCGGTATGGCGGCCGCAGGTGGATGATCCGGTGCGGTGGGAGCCAGCGGCGCGGCCTGCGCTGGAGCCGGTGCAGGCTCAGTCGTGTTCAGTGTTTTTTTTTCAGCGCCGGCCGCAGCCACAGGCTGGGCCGCCGCCGTGGGCTTGAACGCCAGCAGGCGCAGCAGCACCATCACCAGCGCCGCATATTCATCGGGCGCCAGGCCCAACTCCTGCCTGCCTTGCAGGCAGATGCTGTACAGCAGCTGGGTTTCATCTGCCGGCATCAGGATGGCCAGACGGCGGATCTCTTCTTCGTCCGGATGGGACTGGCCAGCGGCATCGGGCACCATCTGGTACACCGCCATGCGCTGCAGCACCTGTGTCATGTCCTCCAGCGCATGCGCGGCTGAGAGGCCATGCGTCTGCAAGGTCTTGACCAGTTCCAGCAATTGTGCCGGCTGCGCCAGCGCCAGTGCCTCGATCATGCGATGCACATAGCTGGAATCGACACTGCCCAGCATCTGGCGAATGGATTCGGTACGCAGGCCACCCGCACCATCCTGGCCGCTGCTGAAGGCAATCGCCTGGTCGGTCAGCGACAGCGCATCGCGCATGGAGCCACGCGCCGCGCGTGACAGCAGATGCAGCGCGCCCGGCTCGGCTGCAATGCCTTCGGAGCCCAACACGTGCTCCAGATGGGCGAACACAGTTTCCGGCACCATCGGTCGCAGGTTGAACTGCAGGCAGCGGCTCAGCACCGTGACCGGCACCTTTTGCGGATCGGTGGTGGCCAATACGAACTTGAGGTATTCCGGCGGCTCTTCTAGTGTCTTCAGCATGGCGTTGAAGGCGGTGTTGGTGAGCATGTGCACTTCGTCGATCATGAAGACCTTGAAGCGACCCTGCACCGGCTTGTAGATCGCCTGTTCAAGCAGGCCCTGCACTTCGTCCACGCCGCGGTTGGACGCCGCGTCCAGTTCGATGTAATCGACAAAGCGGCCGGCATCGATCTCGGTGCAGGCCTGGCAAACGCCACACGGTTCGGCCGTGACCTGGCCGTTGCCATCCGGCCCGGTGCAGTTGAGCGACTTGGCCAGGATGCGCGATACCGTGGTCTTGCCGACACCACGCGTGCCGGTGAACATGTAGGCATGGTGCAGGCGCTGCGTGTTCAGCGCATTGGTCAGCGCCTGCACCACGTGCTCCTGCCCCACCATTTCGAGGAAGCTGCGCGGACGGTATTTGCGGGCGAGGACCAGATAAGACATGGTGCTATTCTACCTGCGACCAGCGCCGCAGGAAGCGATGCAAAGTCGGTAACAGGAATGACACGTTTCCGGATTTCCGGCAAATTTGCATAAAAAAATACCAGCTCCAAACGGAAACTGGTATTTTTGAATGGTGCCGGCTGTCGGATTCGAACTGACGACCTACCGCTTACAAGGCGGGTGCTCTACCAACTGAGCTAAGCCGGCGAAGCCCGCATTATACCCATGGAAATTGCCATTTCATGGTCAATAGCGACTTATTTGACAATCCGCAGCGTGCTGCCCGACTTGCCTGCCGGACGCTTGTCTTCAGCCTTGGCTGCAGCCTCGGAAGCAGACTTTTCAAGCACCTGCAAGCCTGTCGCAGGCGTCGCGGTGTCCGCATCGGCATCCACTTCGGCCGCATCCTGGGCGTCAGTCTGCTGCTCTTCCTCCAGCACCTCAAAGCCCATGCCCTGCCCGTTTTCACGCGCATAAATGGCCTGCACCCGATCGACCGGCACGATGATGTCGCGCACCTTGCCTGAAAAACGGGCCTTGAAGCGGATCAGCTCATTGCCCAGACTCAGGCCACCGGTAGCATCCAGGTCCACGTTCAGCACGATCTCGCCGTTCTGCACGAGCTCGCGTGGCACGGCCACCGTTTGGTTGACCTTGATCAGCAGATACGGCGTGAATCCATTGTCGGTACACCATTCGTGCCAGGCACGGATCATGTACGGGCGGATATCGCTAGCTTCAGACATGGGCGTTTCCTGTGGCTCAGCGGCGCATGACCTTTTCGGACGGCGTCAGTGCCTCGATATAGGCCGGACGAGAGAAGATGCGTTCGGCATACTTCAGCAGCGGCGAAGCATTCTTGCTCAGCTCGATGCCGTAGTAGTCCAGACGCCACAGCAGCGGCGCAATCGCCACGTCCAGCATGGAGAAGTTCTCGCCCAGCATGTACTTGTTCTTCAGGAACACCGGTGCCAGCTGCGTCAGGCGGTCACGGATCTGGCTGCGCGCCTTTTCCAGCGACTTGTCGGTGCTCTTCAGCGTGCGGTTTTCCAGTACGGAGACATGTGTGAACAGCTCCTTTTCGAAGTTGAGCAGGAACAGGCGCACACGCGCGCGATCCACCGGGTCACCCGGCATCAGCTGCGGGTGCGGGAAGCGCTCGTCGATGTACTCGTTGATGATGTTCGACTCGTACAGGATCAGGTCACGCTCGACCAGGATCGGCACCTGGCCATAGGGGTTCATGACATTGATGTCTTCCGGCTTGCTGTACAGGTCGACGTCACGGATTTCGAAGTCCATGCCCTTTTCGAACAGAACGAAACGGCAGCGGTGAGAAAACGGGCAAGTCGTTCCCGAATACAAAACCATCATGGCAAAAAACTCCTGTAAGTCAACGCAATGAATACGATGAACAAAAAACCAAAGGAGTGGACTCCCTGAAGGACTGTCCACTCCGCTTGACCCTGTCAGTTCAGGGATAGCTTAGCACGGTGTGCTTAGCGCACTTCTTTCCAGAACGCCTTGTTCAGACGCCAGGTCAGGAAGATACACACTGCCAGGAAGGCCAGCACATAGAAGCCGATGGTCTTGCGCGTCTGTTGCACCGGCTCGGCCATCCACTGCAGGTAGTTGACCAGATCGCCAACGGCCTGGTCAAACAGGGCCGGCTCCATGGTACCCGGCGTCACCTGCTCCCACTTGCCGGTAAAGACCGGGGTTTCAGTGTCGCCTACCTTGTGCATTTCAAACACCGGCTTGCGCTCGCCCTGCAGCTCCCACATGGCGTGCGGCATGGCGACGTTGTTGAACACGACGTTGTTCCAGCCCGTGGGCGCATTGTCGTCACGGTAGAAGCCGCGCAGATAGGTGTACAGATAGTCAGCACCGCTGCCGCCTGCACCGGCGCGGGAACGTGCCACCAGCGTCAGGTCCGGCGGTGCGTTGCCGAACCACTCCTTGCCCTGAGCCTTGCTCATGGCAACCTTCATGCCTTCACCGTACTTCATGTCGGTGAACATCAGGTTTTCCTTGATCTGCTTCTCGGTCAGGCCGATTTCTTCCAGGCGGTTGTAGCGCATGAAAGCAGCAGAGTGGCAGTTCAGGCAGTAGTTGGCAAACAGCTTGACGCCGTTCTGCAGGGACGGCAGGTTGCTGACGTCAACCGGTGCCTTGTCCCAGGCCACACCACCGGCACCTGCCGCCATGGCGTTACCGCCTACCATCAGGCCTGCAGCACACAGCAGACCGGCAATGACTTTCTTCAATTGTTTCATGTTGATATCTCCAGTCCGTGTGCTCAGTGGGGCTTGTAGGTGATGCGTTCCGGCACCGGCTTGAACTGGCCCAGCTTGCTCCACCAGGGCATCAGCAGGAAGAAACCGAAGTAGAACAGCGTACCCAGCTGGGACACACGCTCACCCACCGGGAACGGGGGCAGCACGCCCAGGTAGCCCAGCACGATGAAGTTGACCACAAAAATCGCGTACAGCACCTTGTGCCAGGTCGGACGATAACGGATCGACTTGACCGGGCTCTGATCCAGCCAGGGCAGGAAGAACAGGATGATCACGGCACCACCCATGGCGACCACACCCCAGAACTTGGCGTCCAGGAAGTACATCAGCACGCAGGCCACGATGGCAGCCACCAGGACCACGGCCTTGGTGATGCTGGACAGCTTCATCTTCAACACGACGAACAGGGCCGCCAGCAGCGCACACGCCATCAGCACATACACCATTTCGGTGGTGATGGCACGCAGCATGGAGTAGAAGCTGGTGAAGTACCACACCGGCGCAATGTGCAGCGGAGTGACCATCGGGTCAGCCGGGATGAAGTTGTTGTATTCCAGGAAGTAGCCGCCCATTTCAGGAGCGAAGTACACCACGGCAAAGAACACGAACAGGAACACGCACACGGCAAAGATGTCATGCACGGTGTAGTAGGGATGGAACGGAACGCCATCAGCCGGGGCAGTAGCAGACCACTGGTTGCCCTTCGGGCCTTGCTTGATCTCGATGCCATCGGGGTTGTTGGAACCCACGTCGTGCAGCGCGAAGATGTGTGCAGCCACCAGGCCAATCAGGACCAGCGGAACGGCAATCACGTGCAGGCTGAAGAAGCGGTTCAGGGTGGCGTCGCTCACCACATAGTCACCACGGATCAGCAGCCCCAGGTCGGGACCGACCAGCGGGATCGCAGCAAACAGGTTCACGATCACCTGGGCACCCCAGTAGGACATCTGTCCCCAGGGCAGCAGGTAGCCCATGAAGGCTTCGGCCATCAGCGCCAGGAAGATGCCGCAACCAAACAGCCACACCAGCTCGCGCGGCTTGCGGTAGCTGCCGTACATCATGCCGCGGAACATGTGCAGGTAGACCACCACGAAGAAGGCGGAAGCGCCGGTGGAGTGCATGTAGCGCACCCACCAGCCGGCAGGCACGTCACGCATGATGTATTCGACGGAAGCAAATGCCAGGTTGGCATCGGGCTTGTAGTTCATGACCAGGAAGATGCCGGTCACGATCTGGATGATCAGCACGACCATGGACAGCACGCCGAACACATACCAGAAGTTGAAGTTCTTCGGCGCGTAGTACTCGGACATGTGCACGCGGTAGGCGGAGAACAGCGTCGGGAAACGGTTCTCGAACCAGTTGCCCAGCTTGGCCGTTGCCGGCGCGTTGGGAGAAATTTCTTTGAATTCAGCCATGTTGTTTCACCTCAAGCCTGTTGGGTCTCGCCGATCAGCAGCTGCGTCTCGGACAGGAAGGTATAGGGCGGGATTTCCAGGTTGTCGGGTGCCGGCTTGTTGGCAAACACGCGACCGGCCAGGTCGAAGGTGGAACCGTGGCAGGGGCAGAAGAAGCCACCCGGCCAGTCGTTCGGCAGCGACGGCTGTGCACCCGGCGTGAACTTGCTGCTGGGAGAGCAGCCCAGGTGGGTACAGATGCCGACGGCAACGAAGTATTCCGGGTTGGTGGAGCGCCACTGGTTCTTGGCGTACTCCGGCGTCGGGACGTTGTTGCGGTCAGAGGCAGGGTCTGCCAGTTGGCCTTCGATGTTCTTCAGGGATTCCAGCATTTCCTGCGTGCGACGCAGGATCCAGATCGGCTTGCCACGCCACTCGACGGTCATCATTTCACCGGGCTGGAGGGCAGAGACGTCGGCCTGGACGGCAGCACCAGCGGCCTTGGCCGCCTCGGAGGGCTGGAAATACCGCACCAAGGGCACTGCAGCAGCGACACCCCCCGCCACACCTGCACAACCGGATGCGATCAGCCAGGTGCGTTTGCTGGCGTCTACTGGTTCTACTGTATTACTCATGGGAATCCTCACGATGCGCTGTTAC
>JAAYCV010000241.1 GCA_012729605.1 Ramlibacter sp.
ACGCGCTGGCGGTAGAAGTGGTTGGCCATGCCGGGCAGCTTGATCTCGCCGTGCAGCGGCTTGTCGCTGACACACAGCAGCGTGCCGTAGGGCACGCGGAAACGGAAGCCGTTGGCAGCCACGGTGGCGCTTTCCATGTCGATGGCGATGGCGCGGCTCTGGCTGAAGCGCTGCACCGGCGCGTTGTGGCCTTCCAGCTCCCAGTTGCGGTTGTCAGTGGTGGCCACGGTGCCGGTGCGCAGGATCGCCTTCAGGCCGTCCTCCGGCAGTTGGGTGACTTCGGCCACCGCCTGCTGCAGCGCCTGCTGGATCTCGGCCAGCGCCGGCACCGGCACCCAGGCTGGCAGGTCGTGGTCCAGCACGTGGTCCTCGCGCACATAGCCGTGCGCCAGCACGTAGTCGCCGAGCTGCTGGCTGTTGCGCAGGCCGGCGCAGTGGCCCAGCATCAGCCAGGCATGCGGGCGCAGCACCGCCACATGGTCGGTCATGGTCTTGGCATTGCTCGGGCCGACGCCGATATTCACCATGGTGATGCCGCTGTGGTCCGGCCCGACCAGGTGGTAGGCCGGCATCTGCGGCAGGCGCTGCGGATGGCTGCCCTGCACGAAACCGTCCGGCGTTGGCAGGCTGACGTGCTGCGTGATCACGTTGCCAGGCTCGACAAAGGCGGTGTAGCCGCTGCGGTCGTCCTGCATGGCGGCGTGGCCCAGGCGGATGAACTCGTCGATATAGAACTGGTAGTTGGTGAACAGCACGAAGTTCTGGAAATGCGGTGCCGCGGTGCCGCTGTAGTGGCGCAGGCGCTGCAGCGAGTAGTCCACGCGCGGCGCGGTGAACAGCGACAGCGGCAGCGCCTCGCCATGGCGCGGCACATGGGTGCCGTTGGCAATCGCATCGTCCATGCTGGCCAGGTCCGGCCAGTCGAAAGTGGTGTGCATGCGCGCGCGCTGCGCCTCGTCCATGCTGCCTTCCATCTGCTCGCTCGGATCCAGCGCAAAGTGCAGCGGCAGCGGCTGGCTGCTGGTGCTGATGTCCAGCGGTGCCTGGTGGTTGTCCAGCAGGTGCTGGAACTGCGTGCGGTAGTAGCTGGCAAACAGCTGTGGATCGGTCAGCGTGGTCTCGAACACGCCGGCATGCGCGACAAAACCGTAGGCCTGGCCCTGGCCGGCGCGCGGCTGGCGCGTCGGCTGTTGCGTGCGGATGCGTATCTGCGGGTAGTAGGCGCGTACCGGCTGCGGCAGGCTGCCGTCCTGCACGAACAGGCGAAACTGCTCGCGCAGGTGCTCCACCGCCTGCCGGTAGATCAGCTGCACCTGCTGCAGGGCGGCATCGGCATCGTCAAAGGATTGCGGCGCCACGAAGGGCGGCGTCAGGGGCTGGGTGGCAGCGTTCATCGGGCTCTCTCGTCACGGGTGATAGGCCCATTCTATGAAAGTGGCGTGGCGGCTGCGTGTCATTGGCGGGCTGGCCACCGGCACAAAAAAACGCACCTGTGCCCGAAGGCGGCAGGTGCGTGGCACGATCAGCGCGTGCGGCGGGGATTACAGCGCGGGGATGCGCAGCTTCTGGCCCGGGTAGATCTTGTTCGGGTCAGACAGCATCGGCTTGTTGGCCTCGAAGATCACCATGTACTTGTTGGCATCGCCGTAGTACTTCTTGGAGATGGCGGACAGGGTGTCGCCGGAAGCCACGTCGTGGTACTGGGCGTCGGAGCCGGCGCCGTCAGCCACGTTCAGGTTGTTGTCCACGTCGCGCACGCTGGCCACGTTGCCGGCAGCCAGGGTGGCCTTCTCGGCAGCTTCCTTGTTGGGCGCGTCGCCGGTCAGGATGACCTTGCCGCTGGCGCCGTCAAACATCACGGCCAGATTGGTCAGGCCCAGGTTCTGGGTCTCGATGTACTGCTTGATGGCCGCGCCGGCTTCGGCGTTGAGCTGGGCCAGGGAGGCGGTGTCATTCGCTGCAGCGGCTTCTTCGACCTTCTTGCCGCCAAACAGTTTTTCGCCAGCGTCCTTGATGAAACTGAACAGACCCATGTGTATCTCCTGAAATGAGTTGAGGATGCTCCAGCGTAGCGCGAAAATGTGACAGCGAAAGGGGTACTGGCAAAATTATGGTAAGTATTCGTCAATTAATTCGCACTGGATGTGGATAATGCAGCCATGAGCTTTCTTGCAGTCGACATCGGCAACACCCGCCTCAAGTGGGCGCTGTACGATCAGCCCGCACCGCAGGCGGTGATGCTGGCGCATGGCGCCGAATTTCTGGAAAACATCGACAAGCTGGCCGATGGACCCTGGAAGGCGCTGCCGACGCCGCAGCGCATGCTGGGGTGCGTGGTCGCCGGCGATGCGCTCAAGCGCCGTGTCGAGGAACAGATGGAAATCTGGCCTCAGCTGGAGGCCAGCTGGGTCGTGCCCAGCGTCCGGCAGGCTGGCGTCACCAACGGCTACGACCTGCCCACGCGGCTGGGCGCGGATCGCTGGGTCGCCATCATTGGCGCCTACCGCCGCATGCTGCACCACTGCCAGGGCCGGCCGCTGCGCCCGGTGCTGCTGGTAATGGTCGGTACCGCCGTCACCATCGAGGCGATCGATCCGTCCGGCCTGTTCATGGGCGGCATGATCCTGCCCGGCCACGGCATCATGCTGCGCGCACTGGAGTCGGGCACCGCCGGCCTGCATGTGCCCACCGGCAACGTCACCGAGTTTCCCACCAACACCAGTGATGCGCTCACCAGCGGCGGCACCTTTGCCATTGCCGGCGCGGTACAGCGCATGGTGCGCCACGTGCAGAAGCGCTGCGGCCTGCCGCCGATGTGCATCATGACCGGCGGTGCCGGGTGGAAAATGGCGCCCTACATGGAAACGCCGTTCGAGCTGGTGGAAAGCCTGATCTTCGAAGGCCTGCTGTGCATGGCCGAAGAGCCCGATGCGCGCACCATCGCGCACCAGCACCTGCAGTCGCTGCTGGCGCAGCAGGCACAACAGCAGCAACAGTAAGCCGGATCGATTCCGCGCGCGGCGTCAGCCGGCCTGTGCGCCGGTTTGCTTGCCGTCCGGCTCCGCGCTGGCGGGCGCTGCCGGCACATCGCGCACATGCACATCCATCTGCGGGAACGGGATTTCGATACCGTGGTGCTTTAGCGTGGCCAGGATGCGCGCGTTCAGGTCGGTGTTGACGCCCATGCGGTCATTCATGTCGACAAACACGCGCAACTCGAAGTTGAGCGCGTTGGCCCCCATGGTCACGAACACCGAGGTCGGCGCCGGTTCGCTCATCACGCGCGGGTCGTCACGCGCGACCTGGCGCAGCAGCGCATGCACCTGTGCCGGATCGCTGTCGTAGCCCACATCCACGCGCAGTACCAGCCGCGTGACGGTGTTGTTCAGCGTCCAGTTGACCACCTCGCTGGTGATGAAGGTCTTGTTCGGAATCAGCACTTCCTTCTGGTCGTAGTCGAGCACGGTGGTGGCGCGCGTATGGATGCGGCTGACGGTGCCGGTCAGGTTGCCGATGGTGATGGTGTCGCCGACGCGGAACGGCCGCTCTACCAGCAGGATCAGGCCGGAGACGAAATTGGCAAAAATCTCCTGCAGGCCAAAGCCCAGGCCCACCGACAGCGCCGCCGCCATCCACTGCAGCTGCGACCAGCGCAGCCCCAGCGTCTGCAGCGCCAGAACCATGCCGGCAATCGTGATGGCGTAACGCAGCAGCGTGGTGATGGTGTAGCGCGCCGACGCTGACACCAGGTTGCGCGCACTCAGCAGGATCTCGACCAGGCCGGGCAGGTTGCGCGCCAGACTGATCATGATCGCCAGCAGCAGCATCGAGCCGAGTACGTCACCCAGGCTGACCGGGATATCGGTCTTTTCGCCGGCGGCACCGGTACCGCTGGCATGCCAGAGCACCACGTCATCGAGCTTGAACAGCGCCGGCAGCACCTCGGCCCAGGCCCAGAGCAGGCCCAGCAGCAAGAGCGTGATCAGCAGCGTGCGCACCAGCCGGCGTGATTGTGCGCTGATGTTCACCAGCGTCAGCTCGGGCGCGGTCTGGCGCGGCGTTTCACCGGCTTCCAGGTCCACCACGGTGCTGTTGTCGGCGGCGGTTTCGCCGCGCTCCATCTGGCGGATCGCGATGCGGCGCTCGCTCAGCAGCAGCCAGCGCTTGAACAGGCCGGACAGCACGCCGACGCTGATCAGCACCGCCATGCTGCTCATCAGCGATTGCAGCACGATGGCGCTGGACAGCACATGGCCCATGGCGGCAATCACCAGGCAGAACAGGAAGGCCAGCGGCAGCAGCCAGCGCAGCAGGCGTGTCAGGCGTCGCATGGCGGTGGCCGATTCCGGCTGCTGCTGGTGCTGCTCATGCGTGGCCAGCTGGCCCAGCCACAGGCTGAGCACCGCCATCAACAGCGCCAGCAGCATCAGGCCCAGACGCGCCTGGCCGCCGACCGCCAGATCGGAGCCGGCGTGCAGCGGCACCAGTGCCAGCAGCGCCACCGGCAGAATCGTCACCAGCGCGACCGGCAGCACCTTGCGCAGCGAGGCCAGCCGTTCGCTGCGCCAGTACAGGTGCGCCTGCGCCAGCCCGTCGGGGCGCAACAGCGCCTTGGCAAAGGCCAGCACCATCACCAGGCCGCTGAGCTGCACCAGCGCCTGGCCCCAGGCCGTGACCAGTGGCGACACGCCGGCACCCAGACGCTGCAGGATGTAGCCATTGCCCCAGGCGAGCGCGGCCCAGGGCAGCGACAGCACCAGCGTCCATAGCAGCGCCAGCATGGTGTGCAGAAAACTGTCCTGCAGCGGGTTGCGTGTCAGCTGGCCCAGGCGCTGCAGCTCGCGGCGTGCATGGTTGCCGGCGGCAAACAGGCCAATCAGCAGCGCCAGCCCGAGCAGGTAGGAGAGCGGTCGTTGCTGCAGGTCCTGCCAGAGCAGGCGCGCCATCTGCGGCGTGGCTTCCGGTTCCAGCGAGGCGCGCATGCTGGCCGGCAGCTCGCGCAGCCAGCTGGCGTTGATGGCGGCATGGCTGGGCACCCAGAGCAGCTGCTGGTCCATCAGCTTGCGCAGCTCGGAGCCGCGCTCCTCGATCGTGAACAGGGCTGCATGTGATTGCTCCAGCAGCACGATGTGGCGGCGCAGCACCGGCACCAGCTGCCCGATCAGCTCGCCCTGGGTTTGCTGCCAGCGTGCCAGCGCCTGCTGGCTGACCAGCGTTGCGCTCTGACTGCGTGCTTCCTGCAGGCGGCGCTGTTGTTCGTTCAGGTTGTACAGCTGCAGGCGCAGCTCGCCAATCTGCTGCTCCAGCTTGCGTCGCTGCAGCTGCAGCGCATAGCTGGACGGCATGCCCTGGCGCTGCTTCCACAGCCACTGGCCCATGCTGACACTGCTGCTGCCCAGCTCCAGCCGGGCGCGGGTTTCACGCAGCGATTCGACAATGCGGTCGCGCTGCGCTTCCTGTACCGCCAGCTGCTGCTGGTCCTGCACCACGGCCTGTGATTCGGTCTGCAGCAGGCTGGCCAGTTCCAGGTTCTGCTGCGCCAGCGCGCTGATGGCCGGATCGTCGTCGCTGCTGGCCTGGGCCAGCTGCTGCATTTGGTCGGCCAGTTGCTGCAACTGCTGCTGGCTGTTTTGCGCCAGGCGCTGTTCCAGCCAGCCGATGCGCGGGGCGCGCAGCGCCAGCTGCTGTTTCAGCTCGGCCTGGCGGCTTTCCAGGCGGCGCTGGCGGCTTTCGGTACTGGCCAGCTCCAGCTCGCGCAATGCCAGCCGGGCTTCGGCCTGCCGGTAGCTGGCGGCATCTAGCAGCTGGCGTGCCTGCGTGGCGGCATCGGCATCGGGGCTGCTGCTGGCCGGCGGCGGCGTGTGCACCTGCTGGCGCAGCGCGTTCAGCTCGTCCATCACCTGCGCCGGCTGCAGGATCAGGTCGGTCAGCGCGCGGGTGTTGGCCTGCAGCTGCTGCTCCAACCCGGCCTGGGCGGCGCGCTCATCGGCCAGCAGCTGTTCCAGCTGGCTGTTGCTGGCCTGGGTGGGCAGGCGCTCGGTCCATTGCTGCAGGGCCTGGGCGATCTGTTCCGGGCTGGCCGTGGTGGGCGGGCTGGCCACTTGCCGGTTCGCCTGTTCCAGCTGGCGGCGCTCCTGTTGCAGCGCGGTGGCATCGGCCAGACGCTGTTCGGCATCGTCCAGCAGCGTGAGGACGGGTTTCTGTTCGGCTTCGGGCAGGGCGTCTGCGGCAGAGCGCAGCTGGCTGATGTCCTGTTGCAGGCTATGGGTCGTGGCGCTGCTCGCGGCGGGACTGGCAGGGCTGGCGCTGTCCTGCGCCTGCAGCAGGCCGCTACCGGCGAGCAGGGTACACAGCAGCAACAGCTGCAGCCAGCGCGTGGGTACGGCTGGCAGTCGTCGGGATCGGGTCATGGGCGAATCGGGGAATACGGTTGCGTGTCAGGCCGGCTGTGCGGGCGTCAGCCAGCGCTCGGCCAGGCGCACCCAGAGCATGACGCCGACCGGCAGCACCTCGTCGTTGAAGTCGTAGCTCGGGTTGTGCAGCAGACACGGGCCTTCGCCATGGCCAAGGTGGCGGTGTTCGCCATCGCCATTGCCGAGGAACAGGTAGCAGCCGGGCTTCTGCTGCAGCATGAAGGAGAAGTCTTCCGCCGCCATGGTCGGCTCCTGCTTGTGCACATGGCGCGCGCCCAGCAGCTCGCTGGCGAGATCGTGCATGAACTGCGCCTCGGCACGGCTGTTGACCGTGGGCGGGTAGTTGCGCAGGAACTCGAAATCGACCTCCATGTTGTAGGCACGGGCCGTGTGGATGGAGAGCTCGCGCATGCGCTGCTCGACCAGATCCAGCACCTCGATCGAGAAGGTGCGCACCGTGCCTTGCAGCGTGCAGTTGTCCGGGATGATGTTGGTGGCTTCGCCGGCTTCCAGCATGGTGACCGAGACCACGGCGGCATCGGCCGGGCGCGTGTTGCGCGAGATCACGGTCTGGAACGCCTGCACCAGCTGGCAGGCCACCGGCACCGGGTCATTGGCATTGTGCGGCATGGCGGCATGGCCGCCCTTGCCGCGCAGGGTGATGCGGAATTCGTTGCTCGATGCCATCACCGGGCCGGCGGAGGCCGCCACGTCGCCGGCTGCCAGGCCGGGCCAGTTGTGCAGGCCGAACACCGCGTCCATCGGGAAGCGCGTGAACAGGCCGTCGTCGATCATGGCCTGGGCGCCGGCACCGCCTTCCTCGGCCGGCTGGAAGATGAAATAGACCGTGCCATCAAAAGCGCGTGTGCTGGCCAGGTGCTGTGCCGCACCCAGCAGGATCGCCGTATGGCCGTCATGGCCGCAGGCGTGCATCTTGCCGGGGTGGCGGCTGGCGTGGGCAAAGGTGTTTTCTTCCTGCACCAGCAGCGCGTCCATGTCGGCGCGGATGCCGACGGCGCGCTCTGACGTGCCGTTGCGCAGCATGCCGACAACACCGGTACGGCCGATGCCGCGGTGCACCTCGATGCCCCACTGCGCGAGTTTTTCCGCCACCAGTTCCGAGGTGCGGTGCTCTTCATAGCACAGCTCGGGGTGGGCGTGGATGTCACGGCGCGTGGCAACCCAGTCCGGGATCTGCTGGCGGATCTCGGCGGGCAGCTGCAGGGTGCGGGAGGCGGAGGTCGGACTGCTCATGCTGGCAGTGTAGCGCGGGATGCCGATGCGGCCAAAAAGAAAAGGCCTGACGCCGCAGCGTACAGGCCTGGCGTGCAGCCGGGATCGGCAGCGTGGATCAGTCCAGCGAATCGATCAGGTCGATGTACTGCTGGCGTGCATCGTCGCCGGAGGTGCCCTTCAGCGCGTTCCAGGCATCCCACTTGGCGCGCGCCACCATGTCGGCAAAGCCGGGCTTGGGGCGCGTGTTGTCGCCCTCGGTGGCCTGCTTGTACAGGCTGTACAGCTTGAGCAGGGTGGCGTTGTCGGGACGCTTGGTCAGTTGCTGGGTGCGCTCGTAAGCGGCTTCGAATGCGGCGTTGAGATCGCTCATGGTGTCTCCTCCTGGGCGGGTGTGGGTTGTGGTGAAAGCCGATTGTAGCGATTTACTGAACGACCGTGCTTTTTTGTTGTAACAACATCCAGTCGACCACCGGGCCGGCGCGGTAGCCGTTGACCAGTTCCAGCAGTTGCTGGCTGATGGCATCGACATCGTGCGCATCCATGTGCTGCAGCAGCTGCGCCAGGCGCGGCTGCAATTCGGCCCAGGGCAGGAACTGCTCGTGCGCCTTCATGATACGCGGATGCTCGGTCGGTTCCGGGTGGTCGCCGATCAGCAATTCCTCGTAGAGTTTTTCGCCGGGGCGCAGGCCGGTGATCTGGATGGCGATATCGCCTTGCGGGTTTTGCGCGTCGCGCACGGTCAGGCCGGATAGCGTCACCATCTGGCGCGCCAGATGCAGGATCTGCACCGGTTCGCCCATGTCCAGCACGAACACGTCACCGCCCGATCCCATGGCGCCAGCCTGCAGCACCAGCTGTGCCGCTTCCGGGATCGTCATGAAGTAGCGCGTCACATCGGCGTGCGTCAGCGTGATCGGGCCACCATGGGCAATCTGCTGGCGGAACAGCGGCACCACTGAGCCGGAGGAGCCGAGCACGTTGCCGAAGCGCACCATGGCCAGGCAGGTGCGGTTGTGGACCGGCTGTTCATTGATCTCACGGCCGACGGCGGCATCGAGCGCGGCAAACGACAGCATCGGGCTGTCGGCCAGCGCCTGCAGGCAGAGCTCGGCCAGGCGCTTGCTGGCGCCCATGATGTTGGTCGGGCGCACCGCCTTGTCGGTGGAGATCAGCACAAAGTGCGGCACGCCGTGCTCGAGCGCGGCGCGCGCCACGGCCAGCGTACCGAACACGTTGTTGGCCAGGCCTTGCACCGGGTTGTGCTCCACCATCGGCACGTGCTTGTAGGCAGCGGCGTGGTAGACCGTGTGCGGCTGCCAGGTCTGCATGATCTCGCGCATGTGCTGCAGCTTGCGCACATTGCCCAGCAGCGGCAGCAGCTCGGGCGCCTGCGGCAGCGTGGCGGCCTCGGCCTGCAGTTCCTGGTAGATGTTGTACAGGGCGAATTCGCTGTGCTCGACCAGCAGCAGCCGCTGCGGCCCCTGGCGCAGGATCTGGCGGCACAGCTCGCTGCCAATGCTGCCGCCGGCACCAGTCACCAGTACTACCTGATCGGCGATGTTGCGGCGGATCAGCTCGGCATGCGGCGGCACCGGGTCGCGCCCGAGCAGGTCTTCCACATCCAGCTCCTGGAACTGCTGCAGGCCGGCACGGCCGCTGGCCAGCGCTGCCATGCTGGGCACGCTGCGCACATGCACCGGCAGCCCTTGCAGGCTCTGGATGATCTGGTTGCGCTGGCTGCGCGACAGGCTCGGAATCGCCAGCAGCACGTCGGTGACGGCACTGTCGCGCACCACCTCGGGCAGGCGGCTGGAGGGCCAGACCTCCAGCCCGTTGATGCTGTGGTTGGCCTTGGCCGGATCGTCATCGACAAAGCCGATCAGCGTGTACTGGCGCGCGTTGTGCAGCGCGGCGGCCGTCTGTACGCCGGTTTCGCCGGCACCATAGACCAGCAGCCGGCCCTGCTGGCGCGTCTCGTGGCCGCTGGTGTACATGAACAGGCCGCGCACAAAGGCACGGTTGCCGCCCACCAGCAGCAGGAACAGCAGTGGCTGCAGGATGCCGACGCTGCGCGGCACGGCCGTCGGATTGCCAAAGAACACCACGTAGATGAAGAACAGCACGCCATACACGGCCACCGCCTGGATGGTGGTGACCATGGCGCTGAAGCCGGTGTAGCGGAAAATCGCCCGGTACAGGCCGAACTTGACCATGATCGGGATCGCCAGCGCCGGGGCCAGCAGGTAGGCGGTAAGCTGCGTGGCATCTGGCGGCACCCACAGGTCCAGCCGCAGGCTGATGCCCAGCCAGAGTGCCAGCCAGGCGCACAGCACGTCCATCAGCATCGCCATGAGCTGCTTGGGCAGGGTGTTGGAATCAAAAATGCGGGAAGTGGCAGACATGCGGCAGGGCAGGGTTCAGGGCTTGTGCAGGATGCCCACGGTCATGGCGATGATCTTCAGGTCGAGCAGGAAACTGCGCTCGCGCACGTACTGCCGGCACAGCGCCAGCTTGGCCGGCAGGATGATCTCGACATAGGTGCGTTCGGGATCGGCACTGCTGGCCAGCAGCGTGCTTTCGCTGCGGTATTGTACGGAGGCCAGATCGGTGATGCCAGGACGCAGGCTGAGTACCTCGGCGCGGACCTCGTCCGGGTAGAGCGCCACGTAGCGCGGCACCTCGGGACGCGGCCCGACCAGGCTCATGTCGCCGAGCAGCACATTGATTAGCTGCGGCAGCTCGTCCAGCTTGTAGGCGCGGATCAGCTGGCCGCTGCGCGTGATGCGGTCGTC
>JAAYCV010000242.1 GCA_012729605.1 Ramlibacter sp.
CCGTGGCCGGCCGTCCCAACGTCGGCAAGTCCACGCTGATCAACACCTGGCTCGGTGAGGAGCGCCTGGTGGCGTTCGACCTGCCGGGTACCACGCGTGATGCCATCAGCGTGCCGTTCGAGCGTGATGGCCAGACCTACGAGCTGATCGATACCGCTGGCCTGCGCCGCAAGGGCAAGGTGTTCGAGGCGATCGAGAAATTCTCGGTGGTGAAGACGCTGCAGGCGATCGAATCGGCCAACGTGGTGCTCTTGCTGCTGGATGCGACGCAGGGCGTGACCGACCAGGACGCGCACATTGCCGGCTACATCCTGGAATCCGGCCGCGCCGTGGTGATCGCCATCAACAAGTGGGATGCGGTCGACGACTACCAGCGCGAGCTGGTGCTGCGCTCGGTCGAAACCCGTCTGGGTTTCCTCAAGTTCGCGGCACTGCACTATATTTCTGCGATCAAGCGTCAGGGCATCGCCCCGCTGTGGAAGTCGATTGGCCAGGCCTATGCTGCAGCCAACTGCAAGATGCCGACGCCGGCGCTGACGCGTGCACTTCACGAGGCCGTGCAGTTCCAGGCACCCAAGCGTTCCGGCATGTACCGTCCCAAGCTGCGCTATGCGCACCAGGGCGGCATGAACCCGCCAGTGGTGGTGGTGCACGGCAACTCGCTCGAGCACGTCACCGATGCCTACAAGCGCTATCTGGAAGGCCGTCTGCGCAAGATCTTCAACTTGACTGGTACGCCGCTGCGTATCGAGATGAAGACCTCGCACAACCCCTACGCCGACAAGGACTGAGCGGCCTGCAGGCCGCTGCGTACCGCGCCTTCGAGCGTGGCCGGGTAATCGCCCTCGACATAATCACCACAGGCACGCAAGCCGGGCAGGATCTGCATCGGCGGGCGCTGCACGTCGGCGCTGCAGACAAAGGTGGCGCGCTTGTCCACCAGCGTGCGGATCAGCGTCAGCCGTGACAGGCCGAGTTCGGCCTGCGCCTGCTGCAGGATTGCCTGCTCATGGGCGTCCCGTGGCAGCTTGCTGCAGCTGGCGACAAAGGCCAGCAGGCGCTGCCCGTTTTCTATCCCATCCTGTTCCGGATGGCTGAACACGAACTGGGCCGGACTGCCGGCCAGCGCTTGCATGCGCGGCAGGCGTGCGGCATCGTCTAGCGGGCACCAGGCGTAAGTGGTGGCAATCGGCATCCACTGCAGCTGGCGGGCCATTTCCATCCAGCGTTGGTAGCGACTATGCTGCACCTCGCAAAGAACCGTCTGCATCTGTTGCAGCAGGCGCGCCGCTTCCGGTGCCGGTGTCGCCAGGATGACGCGATCAGCCTGCAACTGGCTGCTATCGTCGAGTTGCAGCTGCCAGCCGGCATTGGGAGAATTGGCCTGTAGCGGCTCCAGTCCTTGTACCCGGCAGCCGAGCCGCACCTCGGCGCCTTGGGTTTGCAGCCAGCGCACGGCGGGCTCCGGCAGCACCTGGCCCAGCGGCACGCGTGCCACCAACGCGTCCGAGCCTCCGCGTTGTGCCATCAGCGCGTCGTGGATCACACGCAGGAATACCCGGCCGCTGGTATGTTCCGGCTGACTATTGAAGGCCGACACGCACAGCGGTGTGACCAGATCTTGCAGGATATCGGCATGCAGGCCACGGCAGACCTGCAGCACGCTGGCGCTGTTGTCACAACGGTAGCCCTGGTGTTGCCAGCGCGCCGCCACGCGCAGCAGGGAGAGTTTGGTTGCCAGGCTCCAGCCCTGCGCCTGCCAGATGGCACGCAGCACATCCCAGGTGGGCAGGGCAGAGGCGGGCGGCATGCGCAGGCCACGACCATCCGGCGTGCGCAGATCCAGCGGTTCACGATGCAGCACCTGGCTGGGATCGACTCCGACTTGCAGCATCATTTGCAGGCAGCTGGCATAGGCGCCGATCAGGATATGCTGACCGTTGTCCATGGTCAGGGTATCGCTCAGGGCCACGCTGCGCGCGCGGCCGCCCGGGTCACGCGCGGCTTCGAGCAGGCTGACACGCCAGCCGAGCTGCTGCGCTGCTAGCGCCGCCGTGCAACCGGCCCAGCCGGCACCAACAATGGCCACATGGCCAGGCGCGGAAGGCATGCCGCTCAGAGCTTGCGCACGCCGAGCGCCTGTATTTTCCAGGCCAGCCAGAACTTGCGCAGTGGCGTCAGGCTGATGCGCTGGTGCAGCACCTGGAAGTTGGAACGTTCGATTTCGCGCAGCAAGGTGCGGTAGATGCTGGCCATCATCAGGCCGGGCTTCTGGCTGCGGCGGTCCACCGTGGGCAGCAGGGCGAGCGCACGGTCGTAGTGCTGGTGCGCGCGCTGTGCCTGGTATTGCATCAGGCGCTGGAAGTCTTCCGAATACTCGCGCTTGAGGATGGTGTTGGCCTTGACGCCAAACTGCTGCAGCTCGCTGATCGGCAGGTAGATGCGGCCGCGCATGGCGTCTTCGCCAACGTCGCGGATGATGTTGGTAAGCTGCAGCGCCAGGCCGAGCTCATGCGCATATTGCGTGGTCTGCTCGTCTTTCTGACCGAAGATGCGTGCCGACACTTCACCGACGATGCCCGCGACCAGATGGCAGTAGCGCTGCAGGCCGGGAAAATCCAGATAGCGTGTCTGCTGCAGGTCCATCTGGCAGCCCTCGATCACCGCCAGCAGCTGGCGCTGTTCGATACCGAAAGGCTGGGTCCAGGGCATCAGCGCCTGCATCACCGGGTGCGTGGGCTGGCCAGCATAGGCCTGACGCACCTCGTTTTGCCACCAGGCCAGCTTGGCCTGGGCCACGCCAGGATCCTGCACCTCGTCCACCACATCGTCGATTTCGCGGCAGAAGGCGTAGAAGGCCACGATGGCGGCGCGCCGGTCGGCCGGCAGGAACAGGAAGGCATAGTAGAAGCTGCTGCCGGAGGAGGCAGCCTTCAGCTGGACGTACTCTTGCGGAGAGGCGGGCGTGGTGTCAGACATGGTGGCCGCTATTGTCCCATGTTCCTGCGCCAATCCGGTTCAGGCCAGCCGATGGCGCAGACTGCCCCAGAGCAATGCCGGCGCATCGGCCTTGCTGATACGCGGACGCTGGTGGGCAATGCGGCCGCCGAGCGCGCGCGTCTTGCGGCCAATGCGCCAGCCGCCCTGCATCACCAAGCGCAGCTCCCAGCCCGACAAACGGCCGGCCTGTTGGCTGACCGCCGCCGGCAAGGGCAGGCCGGCGCACATCAGGGCATCGGCGCGATCCAGCAAGTCTGCCGCCAGCACCTGGATGGCGGGTTCAGGACTGGCCGCTGGCAGACGCGGATCCACGCCATGCGCCTGGCACAGGTCCTGCGGCAGGTAGTAGCGACCACGCGCCACATCGAGCGAGATGTCCTGCCAGAAGTTGTAGAGTTGCAGCGCCGTGCAGATGGCATCGCTCTGCTGCAGGGATTCGGCATCGTGCACACCGTACAGGTGCAGCATCAGGCGCCCGACCGGGTTGGCCGAATAGCGTGCGTAGTCGAGCAAGTCATCGTGGCGGGCGTAGACGGCAGCCTGTTCGCTGTGGTGGATATCGCGGCGGAAGGCCGTCAGCAGGTCCTGCAGCAGCGGTACTGGCAGCTGGTATTGCCGGATCACGCCTTGCAGCGGCTGCATGATGCCGCTCCATGACGCATCGGCTGGGTAGGGCGTGCTGCCGGCCGCCAGCGTCAGTGCGTTTCCATAGCGATCCAGCTCCTGCAACCGCTGCGAGGCCGTTTGCGTGCCTTCGTCGGCGATGTCGTCGGCTGTTCGCGCAAAATGGTAGAGCGCTGCCACCGCCGGCCGGATCGCCGGCGGGCACAGCCAGCTGGCCACCGGAAAGTTCTCGTAGTGGGTGACGGGCTGGGCCTGGGCGGGTGGGGCGGTCATGTGCGATCGTGTTTTGCGTGAATTCTGGCTTTGAGCGTGAATTGTCCGTCATTGCAAGCTAAAATCACTGATTACCTGTTTCACGTGGTGCAGTTGTCATGGCTGCGTCATCGGAACCTGCGCGGGTGGCGAAATTGGTAGACGCACCAGGTTTAGGTCCTGACGCCAGCAATGGTGTGGGGGTTCGAGTCCCCCCCCGCGCACCAGCGATGAAAAACGTATTAAGTCGTTGAATATCATCCAATGTCATGAAAATGGCAATAAAGCCAGCAATTCCAACGAGTTGCTGGCTTTTTCTATGTCGTGCTATGTCATGTAATAGCTTCCAATGCCTGCCAATGTCGTGCGAGAATTACGCGCAGAATACGCGCACTGCTACGCGCGTAGCGCAGCAGAGGCGAGCATGGCGTACTTCAGGAAGGTGAAAAACGGGTGGCGGGCGGAGATCAGGCGCAAGGGTTTGCCTGGCCGCTCGATCACGCTGCCGACAAAAGCGCAGGCTCAGGCTTGGGCGGCACAGCAGGA
Organism: Ramlibacter sp.; assembly: GCA_012729605.1. GTDB lineage: Bacteria > Pseudomonadota > Gammaproteobacteria > Burkholderiales > Burkholderiaceae_C > Brachymonas > Brachymonas wangyanguii. The sequence continues at coordinate 4,423 of JAAYCV010000242.1, forward strand.
AGCGGACATTGCTGCCGGCAAGCTGGGCCAGTACCCGGCCAAGACGGTGGCCGAAGCCTTCCGGCGCTATGAGCTGGAGGTGTCCAAGAAGAAGCGCGGCGGTAAGGCGGAGGCGCTGCGGTTTGAGGCCTTTATCCGTGACTTCCCACTGCTGGCCGGCAAGATCTTCCATGAGGTCACGACCGCTGATCTGGCAATGTGGCGTGACGAGCGGCTCAAGCATGTGGGCGGGTCATCCGTGCTGCGCGAGCTCGCCCAACTGCGCAATGTGTGGACGGTGGCGCGAAAGGAGTGGCTCTGGTGTGGGGATTCGCCCTGGACGGCGCTGACCTTACCGCCGAAGGGTAAGCCACGCAAGACGATTGCGCGATGGAAGCAGATGCGCCGGATCTTGCGCCGGCTCAACTACCGGCGTGGCGTGGCTCCGACGAAGCCAAAGGAAGAGGTGGCCTATGCCTGGCTGATTGCGCACTATACGGCGCTGCGGGCCAGTGAAGTGCTGTCGCTGAGCCGGTCAACCGTGGACCTTGAGAAGCGCACGATCTTCCTGGAAGAGCACAAGACCGTTGAGGATGTGGGGGAGCGGCTGATTCCGTTCTTCCCCAGGGTGCTGCCGCTTCTGCAGGTGCTGGACGATGCGGCCAGGGCTTCAGGTCGGGACAAGTACTTCACCCTGTCGGCCCACAGCCTCGACCAGCGCTTCCGGCATTACCGGGATAGCGTGCTGATCGAGGGGCTGCAGTTCCGTGACAGCCGCGCAGCGGCGCTGACGTGGATGAGTCGGCGGATTGACGTGCTGACCCTGGCGAAGATCAGCGGCCACAAGGATCTGCGCATGCTCATCGAACACTACTACCGCGAGACGCCTGAGCAGATTTCCGCCCGCCTGTAGCCAGGGCGAACTTGCGCACATCGGCCTCTGACCAGTACCGGGTACGGCGGCTGATGTTCACGACCGGAGCCGGAAAGTCTGGCCGCTTGATGATGACGTTCGTGACGTGCCGGCGCGACAGGTCGAACATTTCGGCAATGCCTTGGGTGTCGAGTAGGGCGCTCATCGCACCACCCCGCGCAGCCGATCTGCCACCAGTTTGGCGTAACCGGCGATATCATCCCAGCTGTCGATGTAGTCGGGATCTCCGTTGACGATGCGCCCGAGCTTGCAGGCGATCATCTCCAGGGCCTCGCGCTGATCAGGCTGCATCTTGTCCCAACTGTTGTTTGCGTGTCGCAGCGTGGCCTGCAGGCTCTGGCTGATCTTGGCCTGGTCGATGAACTTGCCGTATCGGCTGCCTCGTTCGTCCAGGATGTTGTCGATGTCGTGGATGATGATGTGGTCGTCCATGGGTTACTACCTCCGTTTCATGGCTTCCAGCAGCAAGTCCAGGACTTCCCGCTTGGTCTCTACGCGCGCCAGCACCAGCTCGTCTACTGTGTCTGCGGCAATGATGTTGTGGATAAACACCGGGCGGTCATGCCCGGCCTGCGCCTGGCGCGTGGGGCCAATGCGCTCGATGATCTGCAGGCGCTCTTCAAGGTTCCAGTTCAGGCCGAAAAACACCAGGATGTTGCCCCCGTCCTGCAGGTTCAAGCCGTGGCCAGCGCTGGCCGGGTGAGCGAACAGCAGCGGGATCTTGCCGGCATTCCAGTCGCGGATCGTTTGCGGATCCTGATCCAGCTGGCGGCCCTGCGGGAAGGCGCGCTGCAGACGGTCAAGGTCGTGGCGGAAGTGGTAGGCCACGAGCACCGGCATGCCAGCAGCTTCGGCCACGACGGACTCCAGCGCCTGCAGCTTGGCGTCGTGCAGCTCCGCCCATGCGCTGCCCGTCTCGTCCGTGTAGATCGCCCCGTTGGCGATCTGCAGGCACTTCGTCGTGCGGCTGGCGGCGTTGAGGGCTTCCACTTCGCTGTCACCGATGGCCAGGAACATCTCGCGCTCCATGTCGCGGTACAGCTGGCGGGCGCGTGCCGGCAGCTCGATGCGGATGTTGTTGACGATGGGCTCGCTGATGTCGAAGTAGTCGCGCGGATCCAGCGACAAGCACAGTACACGCAGCGCGTCCTCGATCTGTTCCTGGGCGAACGGCATCGGCTCCAGCTTGACGGCGTGGCGGTCCGCGCCGACCTGGATCGAGCGAAACCAGCGGGACTTGAACGCATCGAAGCTGCGACCCAGGCGCAGGCCCTTGTCCAGAAACCACGCCTGTCCCCACAGATCCTGCAGCCCGTTCGGGCTGGGCGTGCCGGTGAGCTCGATGAACCGGTCGGCGTGCTGGTGGGCGACACGCGCCAGGGCGCGGGCGCGCTGGCCGCCTTGGCGCAGTCGGAAACCCTTCAGCTTGGTGGATTCATCCGCGACGATGGTGCGGAACGGCCACTTGCTGCCGAAGTGCTCGACCAGCCAGGGGATGCTCTCGTAGTTGGTGGTGTAGATGTTGGCCGGTCGGCGCAGGGCGGTGCGGCGCTGGTCGGGATTACCGACCACGGCCGACACTTCCACGTTGCGCAGGTGCTCCCACTTCACGGCTTCGTCTGGCCATGTGCTGCTGGCCACGCGCAACGGTGCCAGCACCAGGGCAGGGCCGTCTTGCATGAGCGCCAGCGTGTCCAGGGCGGTCAGGGTGGATACGGTCTTGCCCATACCCATGCCGGCCCAGACGCCGCAGCGCGGCACCTCCAGCTCGTGGTCGATGATGTCACGCTGGTAGACGCGGGGCGTGAAGGTCAGACGGGTCATTCCTCCGCACCCTCCACCATTTCGTCAGCAGCTTCCTCCGGCGCAGTCCAGGCCGCGCCAGACGCTCCGTTGATTTCACACTGCTCGTCGGCGCAGCTTTGCGCCTGCGCGCGAGCCAGCCCCCAGCTATCGCCGGTCAGCGCCACGATGCGCTTGGCGCAGCGCTTTACCCATTCGGATCGTTTCATGGCTGTTCTCCCAGGCGCCTGGCGGTTAATTCATCGCGCAGCTTCGAACTGCAGCTGAACGTGACACGGATGGCTGGCGGCAGTGTGATGGCCTGTCCGGTTTTCGGATTGCGCGCTTGGCGCGCGGGGATAGGGCGTGCCCGCAAGGTGCCGAATTCGCGCAGGTGCACTTCACCGTCAACGGCGAGACCTTCAGCGATGACGGCAATCACGCTGTTGACCACGCCACGCGCCTTTACGCGGCTGAAATTGAATTCCGTTTCCAGGCGGTCGTAGATGTCGATGCGCTTCATGTCGTGCACCTCAAACCAGATCGCCGGCAGGGTTCTCGCCGGGTTGTTGCTTGACCCAGGCGTGGGGGTGCTTGGGCACCCACGGCACGCCTGTCTCTTTTTCAGCGTCGAGATCCACCTTGGTCTTGCGCAGCGGCATCAGAATGGCCGTGACGTTCGGGTCGAGCATGTTGACCAGCACGGCGCTGCTTTCACCTGCGTGGCCTATGGTCATGCTGGTCGTGGCTTTCTTGCCGTTTAGGGCCACGAAGCCCTTGGTCACTTCAGCGAGTTCCAGCGGGTCGAGCTGCGACACCTCGCCGGATACCTCGGACGGGAACACGCGCTGCCATTCGGGGAAACGCCCGTCCAGTGACAGGCCTTGCGCCCACGTAGCGCCGGCAGTGGCGGATACGGCTACGTGTCGGACATGGCTTGTGTTCTCGTTGGCCAGCTCGCCCACGCGGACGATGGTCGGTCCCTGGCCGCGGCAGCCCTTGAACAGCTCCGTCGGGATGATCACTTGCAGCGGTTTGTCCAGCGCGACTTCTTCGAAGTGGCGTACAGCCATCATGCGCACGCCGGTGGTGGCGATCAAGCGGGTTTCGGTCGGGTGGATCTCCAGGCAGATGCCTTTCAGGTAGAAGCGGACATCCTGCACGGCTGCGAAGTGGGACAGGGCGGCAAGATATCTGCCGAGAATGGTGATTTCAGCTACGGTGTTCATGCCAGCATCGCCTCCACTTCGTCCAGTGAATCCACGACGGCCACGGTCTGGCCCATGGCACGCATGCGCTCGTGTTCGCGCGCTTGGTGCGGCTTGACCTTCTCGCCCGGGGCTTTCAGCTCGACCCACAGCATGCGGCCGGGCAGCATGACCAGGCGGTCGGGCGCACCGCGGCGGCCGATCCAGCGCACCTTGCGCACTTCACCGCCCAGCTGCTTGGCGCGCTGGACCAGGTGGTTTTCAATGACGTTTTCACGCATGGGGGTTTCCTCCAAGAATGGCAATCAGTACGGCGCAGACGATGGCTGCGATGAAAATCAGGGTGGCCGGCCAGTGGGACGGGCCGCGCTGGTCGTCGTGGTGCAGGCCGCTGCGATCAGCGGCTGCCGGAAACGCTTCACTCATCTGGCGCGGGTAGCGCCGGGTGTTAGGGTTGCTGCTCACGGCTCAATCCTTGCGATAGCGGTAAGCCTCGAAGCCGGCGGCTGCCAGCGGCAGGCCGTCAGCCCAAGACGGGTTGGTGGTCATCAGCTCGGCCAGGTGACTGGCGCTGTACTCGGGAGAGTCCTCGGGCTCGGTCAGCACCTCGTCGTGCACGGTCAGCACGATGGGGTAGTTGGCGTCCTCGATGGCTTGCATGCTGCTGGCCAGCACATCGCGCGCCACGGCCTGGGTCACGTTCTCCACCAGCTTGCCGCCGTAGGTGTGCAGTCGGCTCCACTTGCGGCTGTACTGGTTGACACCCATGTAGGACAGCTTGCCGTCGTCATCGATGCGGGGGCTGGGGTAGCACAGGTAGCGTCCGGAGGGCAGCTGGATGCGCAGCCAGGACGCATCGCGTTGCAGCACCAGTCGGCGGCAGGGCACCGCCTTGCCCGGGCGGTTTACCGCCAGGATGGCGGCGTCTTGCAGCTCACGCCAGAAGCTGGCGGTGGCCGGATGGCCGTAGCGCCAGGCGCGCTTGAACGAATCGCACACGATCCACGCACGGTCGGACAGGCCGAAGGTCGGGCGCTTCTGCTCGCGAGTCCACTCCAGCGCACTGGCCGCTTCCTCGCGGATGCGCAGCGAGATGCTGTCGAAAGCCTGCTCGGCCATCTCTTCCAGGTCCAGGCGGTAGGCAGCGGCAAAGGTCAGGAACGCGCCGACACCCCCCTCGTAACCCAACGCCAGCTCCTGCACCTTGCCAACTTGACGCTGGTCGCCGGTGACGGTTTCCGGGCGCACGCCGAAGGACTTGGAATAGGCCAGCTTGTAGAGGTCGTGGCCGGTACCCGCGTCATATGCGCGGAAGGCGTGTAGCTTCCAACCCTCACCGGCCAGCCATGCCAGAACGCGGCCCTCGATGTTGGACAGGTCGGCCACCACCAGCTTCTTGCCGGGTGCGGCCACGATGCAGCCGCGGATCGCGCTGCTGGTCAGCTCCATCACGTTCTCGGTCACCAGGTCGGCCACGCCGGCCTTCAGCGCCTCGATGCCGTTGTCGATCGCGGCTTGCTTGAGGGCAGGGCGGGGGAGGTTCTGCGGCTGGAACAAGCGGCCGGCCCAGCGGCCGGTACGGCTGGCCCCGCAAAACTGCAGGGTGCCGCGCAGGCGACCATCGCTGCTGACGGCAGTCGCCAGGCGCTTGTACTTGCTGGTGCTGGTCGTGCTGGCCTGCAGTCGGATGGCCAGCAGCTCGCGCAGCTCGGCCGGAAGGTCCGGGTCGTTGATGCGGCGCTCCAGCGTCGACTGTTGCAGATCCGGCAGGGCCACGTCGTAGGTGGCCAGCATGTGGCGCAGCATGGCATCGCGCTGGGTAGCGGCCTGCACATCGCCTGCAGTCAGCTCTTGCGTGCGGGCGGCCAGCTTCTTCTGCTCAGCGTCTACGGCATCGATGGCCGCACGCGCTAGCTCCACATCCACGGCAAAGCCGCGGTCGTTGATGCGCTGGTCCAGCAGCCACAGCATCAGCTCGGCACCGCGGTAGTTCCAGCTGGGCAGGCGCTTGTGCACCTCGCGCATGGCTTCAACGTCGAGGCGGGCGTATTCGACGAATTTCGCCCAGGCTTCGGGATCGCTGATGCTGTCGGCGCGGTAGCTGATACCGTTGCGCTTGGTCGGCTTGCAGAATCTGTGTACCAGCTGTCGGCCTTCCTTGTCCTTGGCCTTGTCGGTCGGGATGCGCAGGATGTCGCACAGCTCGCCCAGGCTTCCGGTCAAGGAGTGGGCCAGTGCCTGGACCATGGTGTCCTGCCAACGTGCGCGCATCGTGTGTTTCAGCTGGTGTTCCAGCACGATGCGGTCGAACTGGCTGTTGTGCGCCACGATGGTGCTGAAGCCCAGGGCCCCGTTCAGTTCGCGGGGCATGACGCTTTCATCGGTGCAGTCCCATACCTGCACCGGGCCGTCATCGATCGCCCAGGCGATCAGCAGGATCTCGGCGTGCTCGGCGTATGCGTGGGTGCCGTTAGTAATCGGCACCTCGGAATACGTCTCGAGATCAAGGTACAGAATAGGGGCGGCCATTACGCTTCGTCCTTGCGGTAGGAAGCCCAATGGAAGTAGGTGCAACCCTTGTGCTGTGTGATAGCCAGCACCGGATCCGCATCGCAATGCTCGCATTTGAATCCGATCAGAAGGCCGTTGCGGCGGGCGGACGGGTTGCCTTTCATGCTGGTGTTTGCGACTACGTAGTCCTCGGTGGATACGATTCGCCCTGTGGCGGAGTCTTCGCGGTCGCGCTCGTACACGGTGACAGTACCGTGGTGCAGGTTCTCGCCGCCACAGTTAGGGCAGACCAGTTCGTCGTTGTTCAGGGAGTTCGTGGAAATTTCCATAGGTAGATACCTCGAGTAAAAGTTGAAAGAAGATGGCCGTTGCCGGGATTTGCGCGCTTTTGGTTGCCACCGGCTCGCGCTTGCGCCCATCTGCACCCAACAATTCCGTGGCGGGGAGTGCAGGGAGCGATCCCGGCCTGGTTGCCGCGTGGCCTGGCGCGGCGTAGGAGGTGGCCGGTCCCGCTGTAGTTACATCAGGTCGTCGGCGTCGGAGCCGTCGCTGAGGTCGTCGAATTCGTCGTCACTGGCGGCACCGCCACCGGCGAACGCATCACCGTCGCGCAGGAACTGGACGCCGCGCAGACTCGCATTCACGCGCTTGCCGTAGTTGTTGTCCTGGGCCCAGAGCTCCACGGAGGCGTTGACGTAGCAGCCGGCATAGGGCTTGCCGTCGGCTTCGGCCAGCAGCGTCTTGTCGCGGTCGATCACCAGCGGACGGGTGGCGCTGCGGGCAGACACGTACAGGTTGCCTTCGAAACCGGAATAGTTGGACTTCACATCGCCGTCGTGCAGCGCGGTCTTGTCCTGGGCGTTCATCTGCTTGAGGACGGCATCCGCCTTGGCACCCCACTTGTCGCGGGCGACCTGCTCGATGGCGGCCTTGATGGTCTGGATCTGCGAGTCGTCCGGGCTGATCAGGAAACTGGCGGAAAACGCCGGCTTGCCCTCGCCGTTGACGGTCTTGGCTTCGAACAGTTGGGGGAAGGCCAGGCGGACGTTTGCGAGTTTGATCTTCACGGCTGTTGCTCCTTTTGGATGAAGAATTCGGGGTGGCGGTACTTGATCTGTTCGATCGCGTGATTGATGGCCTTGACCCTTGCCAGCGGGTCGGCCTTGAGGATTCGCGTCCGCGCCGCCTTCTGCAGTTCAGCGACTGCGTCAGGCGGCAGGATGCGGGCGGGGGGCAGTCGGCGGCTCATACCAGGTCAACTGCTTCGAAGTCGTCGGCCGTGGCCGATACGTTGAGGGCCTGGCGCTTGTCGGAGGCCGGGGCCACGCTGGGCTTGCCCTTGCTCTGCGCGATCAGGGCTTGCAGCTTGGGCCACTGGCGCGGGCCGATATCACCGGCCTTGTGCAGTTTTTCGGCCGTGGTCGGGCTGATCAGCTTCAGGTCGTACATCTGCTCCAGCTTCAGGCGCATGGCCTTCAGCGCCTGTTCGGCTTCGTCGGTGCTGGCCCACTGGCGCGGGCCACGACGACCCTCGACCAGCTTGAAGCCCTCCACCGGCTGGCCGGCCAGCAGTCGGGTTTCCACTTCGGCACGGACCGCCTTGCACCAGGCTTCGACCAGATCCACGGCACGCATGGCCACGCTCAGGCGATCCTCGTTGGCGGCGGGCAGGGCCAGCTCTGCGGACGTGTCGCCGGCTGCCAGTGCGTCGAAGTCAGCGCCCACGGCTTGCTGCACTTCTGCGGCCAGGGCGGGGCAGCTGGCCTTGGCACGGCAGAAGCGGCACTGGCTTTCGCCGGGGCTCAGCTCGTGCGCGGCGACTTGCTCCGGATCCATGCCGATGCAGGCAGTGGCCAGCTTGGCGCGCTCGATCAGGTTCTTACGGAAGGTCTCCATGCTGCGCTCGCCGGTGACCGGAACCGTCCACTCGCTGATGTGATCCAGTCGGGGCTGGACGATCACGACGCGCACCTGGCTGAAGTCGCCCAGGAATTCGTATTCCTCCAGCGCGGCGGCCGCGTAGGTGCACAGCTGGGCGTTATGCTCAGCATCCACCTTCACGCCACGGCCGTACTTCAGATCCACGATGACCAGTTCCTCGCCGGCGAGGATCACGGCGTCAGCCGTGCCCCGGGCACCGGCTTCGCCGGTCAGCTGCTCGATGGGCAGGCGCTGCTCGACCATCAGCTCGCCTTCGATGCTGCGCACGTAGTCCAGATACTTCTGCACCTGCGTGGCCATCTCGTTGTCCACGTCGTATTCGACGCCGTTGACCTCGATCACCTGGCCGATGAAGTAGCTGGCGGCGCGGTCGTCCAGCAGCGCCATGGCGGCCAGCTCGTGGGCTGCCGTGCCTTCGTCGGCGAACTTGCTGCCGGTGTCGGGGTACTGGGCTTCCAGGGCGACACTGCCCGGGCACTGCGTCCAGCGGTGCGCGCTGGAGGGGGAAAGGGTGGCGTGGGTTCCCATGTCATTCACCCTTCGCCACGGCGTTGGCGGCTGCGGCCACATCGGCGTATTGCTCGGGCTTCAGCTCCGGGCCCTTGTTGACGCCGAAGCTTTGCAGGACTTCCAGCGCCTTGGCCTTGCCGTGGGCCTTCGCTACCGCGTTGACGGCGGCAACCACGTCCTGGTAGGTGGTAGGCTCAACTTCCGGTTCGAAGGCGTCGGGCTTCTGCTCGGGCTTCTGCTCGGGCGCAGCGTCCTGCTGCACCTCGGCAGTAGACGGGGTAGCGGCAGCTGCCTCCTGCTTCTGCATAGTGGCAGCCGCTGCCGACTTTTTTTCCGGCTCCTTGACTTCTGCCTTGGGTGCTGCCTGCAGCGTGATGGGGGTGGCGGGCTGGTGCTCCATGGCGGCCAGGACGGCATTCAGCTGGGCGGTATTGGTAATGGTGACGGTCATCGGGAACATGGCGGGTTTACTCCTCGGTTGCGGTTGCGGGTTCAGGGGTGGATGCCGGGAAGGCAAGGCGGTTGAAAATGGCGTGGATGCTGGTGGCCGTGTCCGTAAGGTCGTCGGCCATGGCCCGGACTTCAGTGCTGGCGTCGATCAAGGCCTGCAGCGCGTCCGGATTGCGGATGTCGTTGCGCTCCAGCACCACATGCAGCTGCAGTGCCTTGCGCAGGTCTTCGCCGTCGGCGAAACAGAAGTGGTCCAGCACATCGAGCATGTCCACGGTGACGGCCTCGTTGTCGATGGCGGAGTCGATCAGGGTTTCGTACTTGGCCATGTCGTCCAGGCGGCGCAGCAGCTCGTGTTCCAGCGGCGTGCTGGTGAGCGGGTCGATCTCTGCATGGGCCGCGGCCAGCAGGTGCTGCAGGCTCATGGACTGCATCAGGGATGGGGTCAGCATAGCTGTTCACCTCCAGCCTGGGCGATGGCCTGGCGGGCACGGGACTGGGCCCAGGTGGCGAAGGTCGCGGGGGAGCGGCTTTCCCGGTCCCAGCTGCGCCAGTCCGTGGTGGCGATGTTGTTCAGCTCCTGCAGCAGCGCTTGGTTCTTGGCGGCGATGTTGTTCAGTTCCTGCAGCAGCGCTTGGTTCTTGGCGGCGATCAAGGCTTCTGCCGCTTCGTACACGTATGGCATCAGATCGGCCTGGCCGGATTTGATCGTGTAGCCATGGGCCAGCAGGATGTTGCGGATTTCGTCGCGCGTCATGCCAGCGCTCCTTCCTGGGCGCGCAGCACTTGGGCGATGGCGTCACAGCCGCTGGTGGCGATGATCTGCAGGTCGAAGCCTGCTGCTTTGACCCGGTACAGGTGGCCGGGGATGATGGGGGTTGCTGACATGTGGCGGGCTCCTTGTTAGTTCGACTGTTAGCACTCTAACAGATTAGGTAAGCACGCTTTCAAAGCTTGCTTATCAATACGTATCAAATTGCAACAAGAGGCGCGCAACAAAAAGCCCGCACGGTGGCGGGCTTGGTGGGTGTAGGGGTATTTGCAGTCAGGTCTGCATGATTTGCCTGGCTTTGCTGATAGCGTTAGCGGCCACTGCGTGATCGACGTTATCTTGCAGGTAGTAGTCAGCCACGGTTCGCATGTGTTTCAGTGCGCGCAGAAATTGCGCACGTGTCCTGGAGCGGGTGCGCAAAGGGTCTTTCGTTTCGGGAGCGGGGTTTTGCAATCGTCCGCACAGCAGTTCGTGCACACCTCCGTGTGGCGGAGCGATACCGGGTACGGGGAGCGCATCATGAAAGCTGACGCAATCATGATATGCCGCGTAGTAGGCGCGAGAGACAGCAGCCCGACAACAAACTTCCGAACCGCTCGGCAAGCTGTCAGCCCAGGTCAACAGATCCTCAGGCGCTATGCTCATGTTGCAGTGCCTACAAACGACACGAAGAAAGGTGCAGTATCGAGCTCCTGCTGGATCAGCTGTTCGCAGAGTTCGCTATCCAGTTTGGCGGCTGTCTCCGGTGACACATCTACCTTGAACAACATTCCGACATCGCCGTCAAAGCTGGTGAATTCCGGCGAACCATCGTACCAGCGCAGCTCGTGCTGTTTCAGGACCTTGCCGGCCGTTTCGACAATAGCCATCGCATCCTGTTCCCGGATACCGGAGCGCAGCATTTGTTGCGCGAAGGCTCTCAGGCGCTCGATCGGGATGTCCAACTCCGTGCCTTCTTGTTCGTAGGCAGCCACGGCATCCAGGTAGTGTTGGAAAGCTCCAAGCACCATGAGCTGCTGCGCGTTTTCCTGGCGGTAAACCATCGGCTCGGCGGCATAGAGTTGCAGATACGGAGCCAGCACCGAGGGGCGCAGATGCTTGTAGCTTGCAGTGATAGCCAGGTCGATGGGGTGAATGTCTGCAAGATTGCATTCATGCAACACCTGGATGTATGCCATGGACGCTTCGAGATCGCCGCACTCGCATTCCAGCACTGCGAGTATGCCGGTGCCCTGTTCGAAGTCTGCTTTCTTCAGTTTCTCGGCATCGCGGAAGAAACTGCGAACCGTCAGATCGTTCCGGACCATGAACGTGCGCAATTCCTCGCAGTAATCGGATACGCGAGTGAAGAGCTTGTCGTAGATGGTCTGTGGTTGCGGTGCAGGCATTGTCTCAGGCTGGGTAGCCGCTGGCTGGGTTGGGAGCAGGTTCCCTGTTGTATGTCACCGGCCAGCAGCAGGGGCTAGACGGCTATTATGGACCGGCCATGGGTGGCATTGAAGGGCTTAAGGGTTTTTCTGTTGGTCAGAAGCGGTGGTCGATACCGGCTTGCTTCATGATCTGGTTGGCCATGATGCGTGATGGCATGTTGAACGAGACGGTCTGGTTGCGCTTGCCGTTGGTGTAGATCTCGTGCGCGCCTTGCCTTGGCGCAAAAAATAATAGCCATGCTGTTTGAGCATGGCTACCACCTGGTTGTAATAACCGTTCACGCGGGGCACACCTCTTCTTCGCCCAGACGCAGGCTGGCAACGGCAGTGTGCTTGTGGCCCTTGACGGCGAGGGTGAGCAACTCATCCGCAGCGATGAGCGCTTCACGACGGAGCTCTTCGAGGTTGTCACCGGAGACAACCAGCCCGTCCAGATCTGGGCTATCCGCCCAGAAAGAGTTTGATTCCTGGTCGAAGTGGACGTACACGCGCAGCTTCAAAGGGATTCCTACGCGCGCCGCCAGCTTCCACAGGGGCAATCCAACGCGGTACATGGCTTCTCCTGTGATGTTGATGGTTGGTAGACAGCGGCCAAGTGTACCATCGTTACATTTTGCAAACTGTCAAAAATTGCAAGGGCTTGCCGCCCGTGTGTCATTGCTTGCCCAGCCAGTCGCCCAGTCGCGTCAGCGCCACAAGCAGGCAGAGGATGGTGGCCATGGCCAGCAATACGAACAGGGCAGAGGGCGGATCCCCGTAATCGTTGTCTCGCATCAGCCGGAAGATTGCGGCGACGCCGAAGAAGGGGGCTGCAACCAAGGCGATGCGCTTGCCACGGGTGTTGGCCTGTTGCAGTATTTGCGGTTCTTCGGGGGTGTTAGCTTGGTGGTCTTCGATCTTTTTCTTTTGACGTTCAGCTTCGATTGCTGCTAGCAATCTCATGTGGTTGAAGCCGGCTTTTAAAAGGGAGTCATATTTTTTGCGCTTTTGAGGGGAGCTGAGTTCACTGTAACCCATTTTAGCTAGTACATATTTAGCTCGCTCCTCATGGCTCGCATACGACTCTTTGGACAAATAATCGGCTGAAATGTAGAGAAAAGCATCCTCGATCTGGTCGGGTGTAGCGTTGTACGGGATCGAAAGAACCTTGTAGTAGTCAACCACACCATCGGGCGTTTTATACACGTCCAGATATTGCTGCATGTCGATTTTGCTTTCTGTAGACACATTGCCCCCTGTTACTTGTTTCTTTTCTCGTACTCTTCATCTGCCTTTTGCTGCTCTTCCGGGTCGTAGGCCTCGCCCCGTGAGACGACCGGCGGCTCATTGGCCGTCAGTGCTTTGACGATGGTCTCGCGGGAGATCTTCGATGTGCTGGCATTCTTGAGCACAGGCGCAATCAGTCCGCACACAAGTTCGATGCCTGCATCGTCAAGTTCGGCCAATTGGACAAGCCGCTGAAGCTCGTCCAACGCACGGTGGGACGCTTCTTCCCGTTTACTGCAGTCTTCGTAAGGGTCGTGCGGTGGAAACTCAGTGGGTGCGAACTCATCTCGAAATCGAGTGCCTAAACCTTTCGCTATCCACAAAGCTGTATACCCTGAAGCACGCGACAAACGCTCGGCAACATCAACGTTGGCAATCGCCTTGGTTTGCTTATTGCCTCGTCCCAACCACTGAGATACCGCAGAGGAGGATACGCCTGCGATACGAGCCACGGCCGCAACATCCCAATCGTTTTCACGCATAAGGATCTGGATTCGTTCGTCTAGGTTCATGTTAGATAGCTTACATAGGATGTTGGTTAGTGCGCTTGTGAAAACAGCTGTTAGCGTGCTAACATTTAGGGATGTAAAAGTCAAAAGCCCTTTCACTCCTGGGCGGCAGCGTAACCTCTGCTGCACGCGCAGTAGGAGTAAATCCCCAGGCTGTTACGCAGTGGCCCGGCGTCCTTCCGCGTC
>JAAYCV010000243.1 GCA_012729605.1 Ramlibacter sp.
AGATCACGGTCATCCACAAGCCGGGCGTGGGCCACCATCCGCATTCGCTGAAGGACCCCTCGCCGATCGTGGACTTCGTGGTGCGCTGCGCGGCGCCCCACGCCAACTGATCGAACGGGCACTACCAAAGCCAGTCCTCATGCTCCGTTCGCATGGCTTTGATGTCTGCTTCCGTGAAGACCGCGGATGCTTGCTCAGCGGCCGAGCCAGGCCGGCCGCTGAGGATCGAAAGCAACACGGTTCCCACGAAGACGACGCGACGGATCATCCGCCGTACTCCTCTTCCATGGCATGTTGATCCGACACGCTGCTGGAAATGGCAGCCGAGGTCCGTGACCCCAAGTGACCGTGCGCGCCACTTCACTTCACTTCGCATCGGGCCATAATGCCTTGACGGCTTCGAGCGTACGCTCGACGAGCACCTGGCCTCCGTCAGGGCCGATGCGACTGCTTTGGATGACCGCGCCGTAGCCGCCGCCACGCACAGCCCTTTCGCTGGGCAGATAGCCGCCGGAACCGGTCAGTTGGATGACGAAGGTCTGCACGGCGGGGCTGCGGGCTTTCATCTGCACGCCGTAGTCGGTGTACAGTTCGAACGTGTTGGTGACAATCGCCACGTCGCCCAACCGAATCGCGTGCAACTCCATCGGGAAGGGCCCTTCAGTGCCGGCTTTCTGAGCCTCGTAGCGATCCACCACGCCCTGATGCCAGCGGTAGTTCCAACGTTGGGCGGGGTCTTCGGCGAACTTGGCGGCCTCGCGCAGCGCTTCGGCCACTTCCGCCTCGGTCACCTGGCGGTAAGGCAACTCAATCTCCTGGACACAGTGCCGCAGCACCACGTCCGTGCGAATGTCTTGGCGCGCTGCTGCGTAGGCTTCCTCCCAGCCGTTGACAATGCGGCGGGCGACTTCCTCCACGCCGGTCAACCCGCGCAGCTTGCGCATCCGCTGCTCGGCCGCCTTCCGGTACATGGGCCGCGAGGTCTGATCGCCGCCGGCGCCCGCCCAGCCAAGCACCAGTAGATCTTTGCCATGCTGCGCGCGCAACCGCTCGCGCACCGGATGCCAGAAATCGGCGTGGATGGCCAGACCGCCTTCGGCTTCTTGCGACGGACAAGGCACGTTGATCACGGTGGCAATGAGTTGGTCTTGCTGGTCCCAGAAGAAGAGCACGTCCAGGCTGTGATCCTCATAGCCTTCGATGCCGCGGAAGTCCTTGGTGTTGGTGGCGCCGTACATCCTGGCGGTCCCATCTGCGTACACAGCGCGTCGATCTTGGGCCACGACTGCATGGCCCAGCCCCCAGCCGACCTTTCCCGCCTGGCGATTCTGCCAAGCGTCAACGACTGCGTCGGCGACCTTGGATGTCATGAACTCCGTGTATTCCGCCGGCTTCATATTGCCTTCCTCGGGCAGCGTGTAACGGCCTTCGAGCGTGACCGGCGCGTTGTGCGTGTGCGTGGCGTTCATGAAGAGCTTGCGCACATTGAAGTCAGCCAGACGCGGCTTCACCTTCTCGCGCACCTTGTTCAAGATGCCGTCACGGATGCCCACCAGGTCGCACGACACCATGATCGCCTGATCGAGCACTTTGTCTCCGTCGCGCGACTCCCAGGCCAGGGCCGTGGCAGTCACCGGCGATTCGATCTTGTTGGAGATCCTCAGATTCCGATGACCGTCGAGCGCAACCGGTTGATCCGGGGTGATGCTCGTGGTGGCGCCGCCGATCCGCA
>JAAYCV010000244.1 GCA_012729605.1 Ramlibacter sp.
GCAGTTCGCTGTCGCTGGCCTGGCGCGCCACGTCGGCGGCAGCATCGGCTTCGAGCAGGGCCAGCAGGTGGTAGATTTCGCGCACCTCGTTTTCCGGCACTTCGGTGACGTAGGCACCGCGCCGTACTCGGATCGTGACCAAGCCTTCGGCGGCCAGCACCTTGATCGCCTCGCGCATCGGCGTGCGGCTGATGCCCATTTCTTCGGCCAGCTTCTGTTCGTCGATCCAGCTGCCGGGTTGCAACTGCTGCTGCAGGATGCGGCGGCGCAGGTTGTCGGCCACATCGGCGTAGAGCGGACGTGCGGCACCGGGCAGTCGTTCAGACTGCTGGCGTGTCAGGATCGAGCTGGCAAGAGGCATATCCGCGGGCCTATCGTAAAAAAAGGGTCACAATGGGCGCATCTTACCTGTATTTGCATTCATAATTACAGCATTGCCAAATGCAACAGCGGGGGCTTTCCAGCCAACGGTCCGGCGCACTTGGCGAGTGGCTTAGTTTGGTTTTTTTTTGCTATAACACGACAAGCCCGTGTTGGCTGACGGCACCGCGCCGCGTGCGCGGTTTCCGTGCGTCTGCCGCCCGGGTTATCCATCATTACAGAGAGGGACTGCAATCCATGGCAAATTCCGACAACACCGTGTTCAACCCCAGCACAATGGAAGACTGGCTCAAGTCGGCAGCCAAGTCGGCCCCCGGCGGTGACGTGCAGGCCCTCAACTGGATCACGCCGGATGGCATCACGGTCAAGCCGCTGTACACCGCAGCCGATACCGCCGACCTGCCGTACGCCAACACGCTGCCCGGCTTCGAGCCCTTCCTGCGCGGCCCGCAGGCCACCATGTACGCGGTGCGTCCCTGGACGATCCGCCAGTACGCCGGTTTCTCTACCGCCGAAGAATCCAACGCCTTCTACCGCAAGGCACTGGCTGCCGGTGGTCAGGGTGTGTCCGTGGCGTTCGACCTGGCCACGCACCGCGGCTACGACTCCGACCATCCGCGCGTCACCGGTGACGTCGGCAAGGCCGGCGTGGCCATCGACAGCGTCGAGGACATGAAGATCCTGTTCGACGGCATTCCGCTCGACAAGGTGTCCGTCTCCATGACCATGAACGGTGCCGTGCTGCCCGTGCTGGCTGGCTACGTGGTGGCGGCCGAAGAGCAGGGCGTTTCGCAGGACAAGCTCAGCGGCACCATCCAGAACGACATCCTCAAGGAGTTCATGGTCCGCAACACCTACATCTACCCGCCGCAGCCGTCGATGCGCATCATTGGCGACATCATCGAGTACACGAGCCAGAACATGCCCAAGTTCAACTCGATCTCGATCTCCGGCTACCACATGCAGGAAGCGGGCGCCAACCAGGCGCTGGAGCTGGCCTTCACGCTGGCTGATGGTAAAGAGTATGTGAAGACGGCCCTGGCCAAGGGCATGGACGTGGACGCCTTCGCCGGCCGCCTGTCCTTCTTCTGGGCCATCGGCATGAACTTCTACCTGGAAATCGCCAAGATGCGTGCCGCCCGTCTGCTGTGGTGCCGCATCATGAAGGAGTTCAACCCCAAGAACCCGAAGAGCCTGATGCTGCGCACGCACTGCCAGACGTCCGGCTGGTCGCTGACCGAGCAGGACCCGTACAACAACGTGGTGCGTACCACCATCGAGGCCATGGCTGCCGTGTTCGGCGGCACCCAGTCGCTGCACACCAACGCGCTGGACGAGGCCATTGCGCTGCCGACCGAGTTCTCCGCCCGCATCGCGCGCAACACGCAGCTCATCATCCAGGAAGAGACCCACATCACCAGCGTGGTGGACCCCTGGGCCGGCTCGTACATGATGGAGACGCTGACCCAGCAGATGGCCGATGAGGCCTGGAAGATCATCGAGGAAGTCGATGCCATGGGCGGCATGACCCGCGCGGTGGACAGTGGCTGGGCCAAGCTCAAGATCGAGGCGGCCGCGGCCGAGAAGCATGCCCGCATCGACTCGGGCAAGGATGTGATCGTCGGCGTCAACAAGTACAAGCTCGA
>JAAYCV010000245.1 GCA_012729605.1 Ramlibacter sp.
CCAGGACACCGGGCACCACCGGGCCGGGTCTTCCCGTAGCCGGCTCGACCGCGACGCCCAAGAACATGTCCTGGCGGAGCAAGGCGGTCAGGGTCATCGCGCAGATCACAACCACCGCGACCAGGGCTACGACAACCTCTAGAGCTGGAGCGGCGCTCCAGTGACCGAGCCAAGCCAAGCTTTTGACCAGCACCAGCGTATGAGCAAAGAACGAGACACCGACCACGACAGCAAGCCACTTGAAAGTCAGCGTGGCGGGATTGGAGTGGGATTGTCGATAGGCGAGGCGATACTGTGCCAGCACAACTCCCATTAGCAGGATGTACACATAGAACTGAAGGTGCAGCGCAATGCTGTTGACGACCCAGTTGAAGCCCGCCCCAGGCAGCAGGCTCGAGGTCACACCCTCGGGCAAGGGCATGAGCGTAATGGCACATGCCAGGGCAGCCACGATGCCGCCGGTCAGATGTCTGACCGAACGACGCGCTGGGAAGCAGAGCAAAACCGCGTAGGCATAGAGCAACGGCATCTGCAGATAGGCGAACGGCAATCGATAGGGCAGCAGTTCGCGCCATGCCGTTGGAAGCAAAGCCGCGGCCCAGCCAATTATGTCGACAGCAGTCAAGAATAGAAAACCAGCGAGGAAGCGGTTCGCCGGCTTCAAAGGGCCATTGGCGATCAGCAGAAACACCGCCAACAAGATGCAGAGACAAGTGCTAAGCACGCCGACGCTGGTCAAGATGAGTTCGGTGTACACGTGCAGCATTCTCCGACCTGCTCCAGGCAGGCATCCAGCGATGAAAAATGTGTCGACGAGTATAGGTGCCGCTACAAAATCCGCCGGGAAGGCTTCGTTGCCACTGCTTCAAGAGTCCCGTGTTCGCTTCTGGCCGGAAGCGGCCACCACGCGACCCACGCTCGACCCAAAGCGGCATCCCCGTTGGTCCTTCCCATTGATCTCACGGCCTCCTCAACCCACGAATCGACGCAGCGGCGTATGCCGCACCAGCAACTGGTAACTCACCAGACACAGCGCAAGCGTGGTGGCCAGGGCCAACCCGAACTTCAGCGGCCAGAACAACCCCAGGTCCATCAGCAGGTACTGCAGCGCGAACAGCAGCGGCAGGTGCAGCAGGTAGGTCCAGTAAGCGCTTTGCGCCAGGTATTGCATCGTCGCGCTGGGGCGATGGAGCAGGCGCTGGCCGGCCAGCAGGCACAGCACGGTCAGCCAGACGCTGAGGACGGCTTCCAGCGCGGCGACCAGCCAGGACGCGATGGGATGTGCCTGGCCCGGCAACTCGACGGAGAGGCGCCAGAGGAAGGTGGCGTAGAGCACGACGCAGCCGACGACGAGCCAAGGCGTTGCACGCCGTGCGCGCACCAGCCAGTCCGGCTGCCCGTGCATCAACGTGCCCAGCGCGAAGAAACTCCCGTAAAACACAATCGCCCAGAACTGCGGCAACAGCCCTTCCGGCGCCGGGTGCGGTGCGCTCACCGAGGCCAGCGCGGGCAGCAGCAACAGCGGCAAGCCGGCCAGCAACCATGCCGGCGGGCGGCGAACCAGCCATTGGCCAAGGCGACCGAGCTCCAGCGTGCGCGCCACCCAGTGCAGCACGCCGAACAGCAGCAGGTAGTAGAGGAACCACAGGTGCGCCGTGTTCGGCGGTGCGCGCGGCCGGTCGGGCAGTTGCATCCACTCGCGCACCATGGCCAGGAACGCGGAGGGATGCTCCACGTTCATGGCCGCCCAGCCGGTACTGGACGACAGCGCCAGCCACACCAGCGGCCACGCCAACAGGAACGGCAGCGCGATGCGGCGCAGGCGCTGTCGCGCCAGGGCGGTGCCGCCGCGCCGGTCGATCACCCAGGCGGCGAAGAACCCCGCCACCAAAAAGAACAGCGGCATCCTTACCAGGTGCAGGCCCCAGACGACGGCATCCACCCACACGCTGCTCTGGCGGTCCGCGGTCGGGAAGAACCCGCTCATCACCGGGCTGTAGGCCAGCGCCGCGTGGAAGAGCACGCCGGCCAGCATGGCCAGCGCCCGCAGGTGATCCATGTAGTGCAATCTTTCCTGCGGGACGGGGACAGGCATGGCGTCAGTAGAACGCCGGCTTGCGGGCGTGGAACCAGCCGGTCAGCCCGAGCACTGCCAGCGACAGCACCACCAGGGTGGCCAGGATCGCCACCGCCGGGGTCGTCCACACCAGTGCATCCACGCTCACCCGCTCGCTGATATCCGGAACTTGCGTCAGCGCCATGATGTAGGGATTGATCAGCACCATGGAGCCGATCATCGCGAAGGTGGCCCAGCCTTCGGACTCCACCGACATCGCCACCGCCAGCGAGACGGCATAGGCGAACAGCAGGTACGCGAAGATCAGCAGCGCGTACACGAACAGGCCGTCGGGCAGCGGCGTGAACAGCACCACCGCCAGCGTGCCGCCCAGCAGCACCACGAACGGCACCGCGAACGTGAGCGCGTTGCCCGCGAGCTTCGATACCGTGAAGTCCAGCGGCGACACCGGCAGGCTCATCACGAAGGCCAGTGTCTGCTCTTTGCGTTCGACCATCAGCGAGGTGGAAATGGAAAAGCACGCTGCGGAGACCATCACGATCAGCAGCATCAACGAGCCCACGTAGAAGGCCCACGGTTTGGCCAGGCCGAGGAAGCACAGGGCGACGATGCCGGCCAGCACGTAGAAGGCGAGCTGCTTCTGGAACAACTGCCAGTCCTTGGCGACCAGCAGGCGGATCACGGGGGTATTGAGGGTCATGCCACGCCTCCAGAACGAACTGCGGTCACGAAGATGTCTTCCAGCGCCATCGGGTCGGCGCGCTGGACCTGAAGGCCCTGCGCGGCCAGGCGAGCGGGCAGTTGGTCGTTCCAGGCTCGGGCCTTGATCTCGACCACGCTGCCGTTGGCGCGGGCGCTGGCGATCTCGGGCCACGCGTCCAGTCCGGCGGGCAATGCGCCCTGGCAGACGACGCGGCGCCAGCTGTCCACGAACGCGTGCTTGTCGGCCGAGGCCACCAGGCGGCCCTTGTGCAGGAAGGTGATGCTGTCGGCGAGCTGCTCGACGTCGTGGGTGTTGTGCGAAGAGAACAGCACACTGCGGCTCTCGTCGCGCAGCACGTCGGCCAGGGCTTCCAGTACCTCCAGGCGCGCCACCGGATCCAGACCGGTGGTCGGCTCGTCGAGCAGCAGCAGGCGCGGGCGCCGCGCCAGGCACAGCAACAGCAGGGCCTTGACCCGCTGGCCATGGGAGAAGCCGCCAAGCACCTGCTCGGGGCGCAGTTCGAAGCGCTTCACCAGGTCGTCCGCATAGGGCTCGTCCCAGCCGGGGTAGATGCGGGCCATCAGGTCCATGTGCCAGCGCAGGGTCTGGCCGCGATACAGGCGCATGTCCTCGGAGGCGAAGCCGATGTCGCGCTTGGCGGCCACCTGGTCTTCGGGCAGGCGATGCCCCAGCACCTGCACATCGCCGGAATCGGGCGCGGCCAGCCCGGTCAGCAGGCGCAGCAGCGTGGTCTTGCCTGCGCCGTTCACGCCGACCAGGCCCATCACCTCGCCTTCGGGGAGTTCCAGCGAGACATCCTGCAGCGCGAAGTGCGGGTAGCGCTTCGTGATACCGGACAAAGAGAAGGCGAGCGTCATGGGGTGGATCCTTTCCGGTTCGTGGGGTTGGCCGCCCTGCCCGCGTCGGGATCGGCGGCCTGGTCGATGAGGCGGTGCAGTTCACTCAGTGGCAGGCCGAGCCGGG